>JAURNF010000225.1 GCA_030830285.1 Candidatus Kapaibacterium sp. | reverse complement strand
TAGAACTTGGTTTGCACGCCGGGTTCACACCCGACGAAATCCTCTTCACGCCCAATATGGTGTCGTTCGAGGAGTTGAAGAGAGCAGTAGACTACGGCGTGCACATCAACATCGATACGATCTCGGTACTTGAGCAGTTCGGACATGAGTTTGGCGGACGTGTTCCGGTGTGTCTGCGCATTAACCCGCATATCATGGCGGGTGGCAACGAGCGCATCAGCACGGGACATATTGATTCGAAGTTCGGTATCTCGATTCACCAGATGCGTCACGTGCAGCGCGTTGTAGCAACGCATGGAATTCACGTGAACGGACTCCACATGCACACCGGTAGCGACATTCTCGATCCCGATGTGTTCCTGCAGGGCGCTGATCTGTTGTTCGATATCGCAGAGCTATTCCCCGACGTCACATTCGTTGATTTCGGTAGCGGGTTCAAGGTGCCGTATAAGCCAGATGATATCACGACGAATGTTGAAGAGCTCGGCGCAAAGCTCACTGCGCGTGTACAGGAGTTCAATGCACAACGTGCCCATCCTGTTTGCGTGTGGTTCGAACCAGGGAAGTTCCTCGTCAGCGAGTCAGGAACATTTCTCGCACGTGTCAATGTGATTAAGCAAACAACGGCTACCGTGTTTGCTGGTGTTGACACCGGCTTGAATCACCTGATCCGTCCGATGCTGTATAACTCGTATCACCACATCACAAACGTCTCGCACCCAACAGGTACGCCGCGCATCTACACGGTGGTTGGATACATCTGCGAAACAGATACGTTTGGGTGGGACCGCACATTGAACGAAGTGCGTGTAGGTGATGTCCTGGCGTTTTCGAACGCCGGTGCCTATGGCTTCATGATGTCGAGCAACTATAACAGCCGCTACCGTCCTGCCGAAGTGCTCGTCCACAACGGACGTGCGCATCTGATCCGACGTCGTGAGACGCTCGAGGATCAACTGCGAACACAGATCGATGTAGCGCTCGACGCGTAGACGAGTTACGCAGATGGCGTGTCGCGTGGGTGGGATGCATCGATGAGTGCGTACCATGCCCACGTTTTGGTGAACGGCGCAACACGGAACATCGCACGATCCAACCCATCCAGTGTACGAAGGACCGACCCGAACACACGCTTGTGTCGGAATGGAATCGCAAAGAGCGACCAGAAGTAGTAGAACTTCACATCAACCACGCGGAAGTTTGCGCGCAGGAGTGCAAGGTCCGACCGTAGCAGTGGATGCTCGTCGGGCGTGCGCATCCGTGGCGTGAGTCTGCGGTATGCGTTGATCAGCGGGTTGTGTCCCAACGGTTCCATAAACAGGATGCGACCATCGGGTGTGAGTACGCGACGGGCCTCGCGGAAAAACGCGTGCAGATCGAGGTGGTGAATGATGCCGCTGCCAAAGATGACCGAAACAGATTGCGCAGGCAGTTGCATGTCCTCGGCGTTCATCACATCGAAATCGACGTTCCGCAGTCCAGCCTGTTCGGCCCTTTCACGTGATTGCCGCACAGCTTCTTCAGAGATATCAATGCCCTTGATGTGGCTTGCGAACTGCGCATACTCTGGAGTTAGCGTTGTTGGACCGCACCCCAGCTCGAGTCCGTTCTTGCCCTTGAGAGCTGTTGTAACGCGACGACGGAATTCATCACGAATCGCAATGAAGATCTCGTAGTACGAGTCGATTTGGCTCCGCAAGCCAGTCGAGAACGATTCGTTGTGGAATGCCTTCTCGTTGGCTATCCGTGTTTCATCAGTCATACGTCACTGTGCCTGCACAAAAGGGATTTCTTGCGGAGAAGATAGGAGAAAAACGTCGAACCAACCGTACTTGGTGTGTCCACCATTAGGACAACATACCGGCGCGATATCGCTCGATCTCGTGGGCAAGGCGCTTGATCACGATGCCAACCACCATTGTATCATCGGCAAGGCCAACGAGTGGCAGGAGGTCTGGAACCAGATCACTTGGAAGCAGAAAGTAGACTAATGCTCCAAGGATCATCGCGCGCGAGCTCCATTCCATGTGAAAGGAACGATCGCGCAGCATGCGAAGCAGCGTGCCAAGGTTATGGAGGAGGAACCACGTTGACTTGCGAGGTGTGAAGTCACGCAGCCGTTGCTCTGTGCGTTCTACGATTGACGCTTCATCCTCGGGACGAACAGCATCTGCGGCATCACGCAGGACGTCGTCGTGACGTGATGCTTCGGACATACTTACTTAGCCTTGCCGCCACGCCACATGATGGCGAATGGGATGGCAACGCAGTAGCCAAGAACGAGGACAACGGGAGCAACATCTACGGCAAGGGGATTATCCCACGCGTCCATGCCAGTGCTCAACAGCACAAAACCAAGAATGATCACGCCAACGCCCGCCGCAATCAGCTTGTATTGCGTTGCGCCAAGTGGGTTGGTCCATGTTGCCTTACCGGAGCCAGATGCAGCGCGACCAATCGGACGTTCAGAGATGTTCTTTGCCATTGCAGTGCCTTGATGTAGTTGGGACGAAACTACAAAAACGGGCGGTTAGTCCCGAGAGGCGAGAAATGTGGTGAGATTTTCGCTCGGTGTCAGTCCGAACTTCCTCCGCATCCGTTCACGGTGTTTTTCGACCGATCGTACGGAGCAGGAGAACAGTCGCGCTACTTCGCGTGACGGCATCGGCAGACGGAGGAAGACGGCCAGCCGCAGCTCTGTAGGCGTGAGCGTTGGGAAATCCTGGGCCAGCTTCTGCAAGAACGCACCTTGCATCGTCTCGAGCACGAATGCGAAGCGTTCTTGCTCGGTGGTATCAAGGGCCGATGTAATCTCGTCAACCGTCGTTGCGATCTGCTGTTGAGTATTTCCTGTGGCAGCGGGCGGCAGCGATTTCAAGAGGTCTGCCGCGCGACGCAACAGCGACGTATAGCGGAGTTCGCGAACAGTCATTGCACGTAAGAGCTTGTGGGCCTCTTCACGCGAAAGCGATTCGATGTCGTGATGCTGTGGTGCTACATTACCCATCGTATTGCGTCTCGTTCTAGTTCAACAATTCCATGTGATCGAAGTTCTCTGAGCGTTACTTCTATGATGCGTTGTGGTGTCCCTGTCATTCGCTCGAGGAGTGTCGACGAGATAGATATGCTCGACGAACCGTTAGGTTCAGCGCCGAAGACGTCAGCAACTGTGTGGAGGAGTCCTACGATGTGGCCACCCGCGCTCGGCGATGAGCAAACCTCGGACAGATGACGTGCAACCTCGAGTCTGAGTGCAAGCTGCCGCATATATGCACGCGCGAGATCGGGATCGCCCAGAGTTGCACGAAGAAAGTCGGTCCGTTGCATTTCGCGAAGTGTGCTATCGATAAGCGTGATAGCGCGTACCGACGGACTTCTGATGTGGGTTGCTGCCAGACGTGAACCAAGAAGCGAACCACGTCCGCTCAACCCAACAGCATGTGATGTGCCGACGTGATCAGTTCGGATCTCGACAACGGCACCATGTTCAATAACGAAGATTCGATCGGATGGTTCATCAGGTGCATACAGATCGGACTCACGAGGGAGTTCGAAGCGGGATGCTTCTGCGAAGATTGACAACCAAGGGTTATCGAGGGAGGATAGTATAGTGTTGCACACCCCACAACATGCACCGACGCTGCTGTGAGAACTATGACTTTTGTCAGGTTAGTCGATAAGATTCGCGGTCTTGATCAGCCCCTTGACATTCTTGAGGCGGATTGATTT
>JAURNF010000224.1 GCA_030830285.1 Candidatus Kapaibacterium sp. | reverse complement strand
AATATCCTGGTGACCCAGTTCTGACGAACAACGAGATTTGTGTTGTGAAGACGATCGATGCCAACCTCTGTGGTACATACACGATTGGTACATCGCGTCCCGGTCCCCGCAACCCCACGACAATCACGGCAGCGCTCAACGTGCTATATCCGAACCGTGTTTCTTGCGGTGTGTCGTTTGAATTCACAGACGCTTCGTACACAGTATCGGCCGTTGGCGTTAACACACCAGCAATCGACCTGTCGTCACGCATCATCGGTGTGAGTGACAAGAACACGATCACGTTCAAGCCAACGCTTGACCGCTCGATCAACAAGGGTTCGGTCACGATCAACATGATCACGGAATCAGGCATCGGTGTGTTGCTCGGTCAGAATATCAACCCATCGAACCAGAATGCCATCCAGCGTCAGACGTACTTCGCAAATGCGCAGAATGCTAACTCAGGTGGATACATCACGTTTGATGGTGGTGCACAGAAGTCGCTCCGTTTTGCGATCCGCAAGACAGCAGTTCCGAACTTCCCATCGCCATTCGCATCGGTGTTCTACTTGTCTTCTGGTTCGTCGAACATCAACATCACGAACTGTATCATCAACAATGTTGATGGTGCAACACCAGCATACGCGACATCGCTTCCACAGGTGCAGTTCAACTCAGGTTCGAACCAGTTCCGCTTCGAAGGCAATACGCGCAACAACAGCATCAGCTACACAGCTGGTATCACACAGCGCGACACAATCAACCCAGACAACTTGGGCAACATCGACACGCTGATCAACACGAACAACAAGTTCACAAACAACGAAATCAGTGGCTTCGGCTATGGCGTTGTTTCGATCGGTATCGGTTCGTTGATCAAGGCTGGTGTTAATGACTTCCGTGCCTTCTATAACGCTGGTACAGTGATCGATAACAACTTGATCTTCAATGTCCGCCGTGCAGGTATCTTCGTTGCATACGAAGATGGTGTGCGCATCACACGCAACCGCATCTATAACGTAGGTGCAGTAACTGGTGGAACTGAAGGTGATGTAGCAGGTATCATTGCAGGTGGTGAGCAGCGCTACAACAACATGAATCTTCAGATTGCACAAAACGAGATCAGCGGTGTCCGTGGTAACACATGGTCACGCGGTATCGTTGTTGAGCAGTGCCGCAACGACTATCAGTCAATCAACGGTGCAGACAAGGGCTTCGGTCCACGTACACAAGCAAGCACTGTAAGTTTCCCGAACAAGGCCGAGCGCACATACGTCACAAGCAACGCTATCTGGGGCTTGTCACGTAATGCTGCAGCTGCGAACATGGCTGGTATTCACCTCTGGACACGCCGCGCAACGTCAACAGATCCAGTAACAGCGCTTGTTACACCATCGATCCCAACGTACTTCACGGTTGGTGACTCGGTTGTCAACAACACGATTGTTATTGGCACAGACAACACGATTGGTACAGGCGCAATCGTTGGTGTTGGTTCACAGAACGGTAACGGAACTGTGATCATGAACAACGCGATTGCACTCACAATGCCAGCAGGTTCTGCAGGCATTACACAGTCGGCAATCCTCTACGAAGGCACCGTCTTCCGCAACGGTCGGGTCAACACATGGTACCTCCCAGCAACAGCACCTGCTTCGCTGGTGTCGAACCGTAACGCGTTCTTTGCTCCGACATCTGGTATCGGTCGCGTCATCGAAATCTCGCACACTAGCGAACTCGTATCAGCAGGCTCACAAACAGAGTTTGCAACGATCGATCAGTGGCGTAACTGGACACGTCAAGACATCAACTCGGTTCTTGGTGACTTCGTTGCACAGCACGAGTTCCAAGGTGTTGCGCCTAATCAGCGTCTCCGTGTAAAGGTTACACCACAGCCACCAATCGGTTCGATCTTGAACAACCGTGGTGAGCGCCTTCCAGGCACGCGCTTTGACATCGACGGTGCAAACCGTGGTGCAGCTGGTCTGGGCTACGACATCGGTGCTGATGAATTCGACGGTCGCCTCTACGTGAGCGATCTTGAAGTTGTCGACATCCTGTCGCCAGCGGCTTATCGTGATGCAACAGGCACAACGAGCGACGCTGAGTACATCATGACAACGACTCCGGTTGATGTCACAGGTCGTATCCGTAACAACGGTGCTCTTGCTACAACGAACTCACAAGTTCGTGTCCGCATCTTCATGGAAACAGCACTCTCGAATAACACAGAGGCAGCTGCTCCAACATTCAACTCATTCGCGGTTGTTGATCGAACAGTTGCAACAGCCCTGAGCTCAGGTCAGTCACGCGACATCGTGTTCAACATCCCATCGTGGTCGCCACAACCGTACATTGGTACGCCTGGCTACTCAGTGCCAACACGCTTTGCAGCGATGGAAGCGAACGTGACACCACGCTACCGCATTGAAATCACAACGCCATCGGACGAATTCAACGCAAACAACACGTTCTCGAAGGTTGTGCGCTTCTACCTGCGCAAGTCAACGAAGCGTATGGTTGTGTCGCTACGTCAGTCGGATGTTGACCTCCTGAATGGTACACCGACGCAGAATCAAATCGTTGGTCGCCTCAATGGTGACAGTCTGTTGAAGGCTCTTGGTGATCTCGGTTACCGCAATGAGCCAGGTGCAGATCGTTATGACTTCGACGTGTTCGAGCGCAATGCATGGGCAACACGCTCGGTTGACTACACAATGTATCAGACAATGTTCTGGGCACACGATCAAAGCGTTCTCACGCGTACAGAGCGTGACGACCTGCGCAACTACATTGCATCAGGCGCACCAGGTGCAAAGAAGAACCTTGCGATCTCTGGTCAGAGCATCCCATCACAGCACACAGGTGCATCTGTTGTGAGCGATATCAACTTCGTCCAGCGCGTACTCCGCTCGCTGTCACAAGCACCAGGCACACCGTTCTCGCCGAATTACAATGGTCGTCGTATTGACGGTGGTGCACTTGCACGCGGCACATCGGAAACAGTTGTTCGTACAGGATTCAGCAACGATGCAGAGCCAGCGCCAGCGCTTGTTCGCATCTTCGCTGACCCAACAACGGCTGGTATCGCAACTCCAGCGTACACATACACACGTGCTGATCGTACAACGACAGACTCGATCATGGGTACAGCAACAGCTGCGATCACAATCAATACGGTATATCTCGGCGTTGATTGGCGTCACTTCGCAAAGCCAGCAGCTCGCACAGGTGTTGAGCGTGTTGTCCGCGGTATCTTCGACTTCTTCGAATCAAACGGTGGCGGTCTGGTTCCAGTCCAACTCGTTTCGTTCGATGCGAAGGCTCGTGGCAACAACGTCGACGTCTTCTGGGCTACAGCATCTGAGAAGAACACAGATCACTTCGTCGTAGATCGCGCAGATGTCATCGCAGGCAAGGCAGGCGATATCGCATCAGCAACAGAGTTCACACCTGTTCGTACGGTACCAGCTGCTGGTTCATCGTCGATCCGTCGTGAATACTCGATCACAGATCAGAAGCTCGCTCCTGGTGTGTACACATACCGTCTGACAGCAGTTGACAAGGATGGCACACGTTCTGGCTCGCACGAAGTCAACGTCACGATCGATGCCGAAGGCAACGGTCTGATGCTTGCTGATGTGATGCCAAACCCAGTGCGTGCAGAAGCAAAGGTTGCATTCACACTTGCAGCAAGCGCTGATGTACAACTTGTTCTGGTCAACCTCGCAGGTCAAGAAGTACAAGTGATTGCTAACGGCAACTTCGCCGCTGGCACACACACGGCTTCAATCGATGCAGCTCAACTTGCTTCGGGTGCATACACACTTGTACTCCGCAGCAATGGTATGACAGCAACGAAGGCGATCACGGTTACGAAGTAATCGCTCGTCTCTCTCATCGACGTTAATCAAACCGCTCCTGTGCATCTCGCACAGGAGCGGTTTTGCGTTTGTACGTAGGTTTGCAACGCGTGCTACAACGATTCCCCATAGTTCTTGCAATAGCCTCAGGCATACTGCTGGGTGCGGCCTTCCCACAGGTGGTCGGACCCTGGGCTGGTGTGTTGAGTGTGTGTGCACTTGTACCGCTGTTGTTGCTCCTTGCAACGCGTGCGCACGACGTGTCGCGCACGCGGATCGTTGTGTGGCTGTACAGCACGTTCGTGATCTACCACGGACTTACCAACTGGTGGGTCTGCTCATGGCAAGAGCGCACAGATCCCTATCTCTTCGCAAGTGGCATAGCACTCTGGCTCGGACATCCCTTCTTCTTGATGCTCCCGTTCGTTGCATTGGCATCGATCCGACGTCGGTTAGGCGCAGCGTGGATGCTTGTGCTTACACCAGCATCGGTCGCTGGCTTTGAGTGGCTGCACGGTCAAACCGATGCGTCATACCCATGGCTCACAATTGGGTACACTGTTGTGCGCACACCGCTCGCACAGATTGCCGATGTGGTTGGTGTGTATGGTCTGTCATTCATGATCGCACTCGTGAATGCAGCGATTGCGTGGGTTGTCATCCATCGATCGGAAACGTCAGTCGTCAGACAAGGCAGCATTGCAATCGCGCTATTCATGATCACATGGTTCGCTGTTGGCGCTGCTCGCACGGTGGTGCCCAATCCGTCGTCAACGGTGCGCGCGCTGCTCGTCCAGCCAAATGAGGATCCGTGGAATAAGTGGTCTGACCCCGAGCTGCAACTCTCAACACACCTACGCATCTCCGATTCTGCACGCTCATCGATCTCGAGCTCGCAGAGATCTGTAGACGTGGTCGTGTGGAGCGAAACAGCGCTGCCGTTTCTAATCCGTGACCAACGCCATGCGGAACAGTGGAATACGCTTCGCACGTGGGTCGATACGTCGTCGGTTCCCCTCATTACTGGTCTTGCCGACGTCTACGTGTACCCACGCGGCACCGCACCTGCCTCTGCTCGGCAGTCCGCCTCGGATCCAAACGTGCGGTACGATGCCTTCAATGCCGCGATGGTGCTCAACCCATCGACAAATCGTGTGGCTCTGCACTACAAATCCATGCTTACGCCGTTTGCGGAGCGTCTACCCTTTGCCGACCAGCTCACATTTGCCATGAGCTGGATCGAATGGGGCGTGGGTATTTCCGCATGGGGTAAGGGGCAGACCAGATTCCCGCTTCCCGTATTGCGTGGAGCGGATACGCTAGCACGCATCGGTACAATCATCTGCATCGAGTCGATATACCCCGAAGTTGCACGTGATATGGTCAATAACGGGGCCGACCTGCTCTGTGTGATCACGAACGATGCCTGGTACAACGGCACATGGGGTCCACCCCAGCACTTCGATATCGCACGCATGCGAGCCATTGAGCAACGTCGTGCATTGATCCGTTGTGCGCAATCCGGCGTGACTGGTGCGATTCTTCCCGATGGCACAGATGCGGGAACGTTGTTCCCTGTAATGCAGCGTGGTGCGCTTGTTGCGAGTGTTCCAACGCAGACCGGACGTACGTTCT
This sequence comes from Candidatus Kapaibacterium sp., assembly GCA_030830285.1. Classification (GTDB taxonomy): domain Bacteria; phylum Bacteroidota; class Ignavibacteria; order Kapaibacteriales; family Kapaibacteriaceae; genus UBA10438. The sequence continues at coordinate 12,015 of JAURNF010000224.1, read as the reverse complement.
ATGCGCGTGTTGGCGATCCCGTGCCGATTCTTGGTCTGCTTTTCACGATCTTCGCGATCGTCGCCGCACGAATTCCTGCATGTGTACGTGTATTGTCGACTCGTTCAAACCGAACACCTCGTTTATCAACGACTGAGAAGTCACACCTATGATTCGTTTCTCTGCGTGGATTGCAGCAGCTTCTGCCGCATTCATGATTGGTTCCATCCCGTCGGTGGCGCAACTCAAGCCCCTTGAGTTTGTCGAGTACGTTATGCCGAACGGACTCCACGTGATCCTGCATGAGGATCACTCAGCCCCAGTTGTGGCCACCGTGGTTCACTACAAGGTTGGATCACGCGACGAAGATCCACGCCGTACCGGTTTTGCGCACTTCTTCGAGCACTTGATGTTCGAGTCGACCGATAAAATCGAGCGCGCATCGATTGACAAGCTGATCAGCGGAGCGGGTGGACAGCTCAACGCGTTCACGAGCAACGATCAAACGGTGTATCACTTTGTTGTACCATCGAACCAAGTGCGCCTTGCGTTGTGGATCGAAGCACAACGCATGCGCAAGCTGCAGGTAAACAGCATCGGCGTTGAAACACAGCGTGGTGTTGTGAAGGAAGAGCGCAAGAATCGATATGACAACGCACCATATGGCGGTTGGATTGAGAAGTCACAAGCGTATCTCTTCAAGGGTACGCCATACGAGTGGGCACCAATTGGATCGGCGCAACACATCGACAGCGCAACGATTGAAGAGTTCAAGGCATTCTACGACCAGTTCTATCAGCCAAACAATGCTGTGCTGGTTGTGAGTGGCGACTTCGATCCTGCTGTTATGCGCGAGACCATCGATGCCTACTTCGGTGGATATGCAAAGGCACCAGAGCCTCGCCGTCCGGTGGTGACTGGGCTGAAGGAACTCTCGAGCGAAGTACGCGAAACGATCAATGACCAAAAGGCGCAGCTGCCAGCTGTGTTCGTCACGTATCGTGGTCTGACGCAGTTGGATCCTGATGTCTATGCGGCAGATCTCCTTACGACCATTCTGTCGAATGGCGAATCTTCACGCATGTACAAGGCACTTGTTGATAGCGCACAAACAGCGGTGCAAGCAAGTGTGTCGTTGTTCCCACGCGAGTATGTTGGTGCAGTGTTCTGCATCGGCATCGTTGCGCCGGGCAAGACGCCTGAAGAAGTTGAGAAGGGCATGTACGCGGAACTCGAGCGCGTGATGCGCGATGGCGTAACTGATGAAGAGTTGACAAAGGCCAAGAATATCACGGAAGCGCAAAGTGTTGGTGGACGCATGGGCGTATACGACAAGGCGCTTGCGTTGTCGAACGCGTATCGCTTCGATAAGTCAACAGCTGCGATCAACGAAGAGATGACCAAGTACTTGAAGGTCACGAAGGCAGATATTCAGCGTGTTGCAAAGCGCATCTTTGGATCAACGCAGCGTGTTGTGCTCACCTACATTCCTACAAAGGGCTGAGCCATGAATTCTATGAACAAAACCTCCCGCCGTATGACGAAGATGATTGCATGTGTTGCGTTTGGCCTGATGTTCCTTGTTGGAACAGGAGTTGCGCAACAATCAACAACGAAGACCAAGCCAACGTCGAAGACAGCCAAGTCAAAGTCTTCCACTGGCAAGAAGGCAGCTGCATCAACAAAGGATGCAACACCGCCAGCACAGATCGACAAGCCAAACCTGGACACTAAGCCGGGTCCACTGCAAGCCACAACATTTGCATTCCCGCCGTACATCGAGTTTACGATGCCGAACGGACTCCATGTGTATGTGATTGAGAACCACGAGCAGCCAACATTGACTGTCGGCATCTCGATTCGTGGTGGTGATGCGTACGATCCAACGGGCAAGGAAGGTACTGCAGCAATTATGGGCGACATGCTTGGTAAGGGCACGAAGAGTCGTGCCGCTTCAGCCATGGCAGAAGCGCTTGATGGTGTTGGTGCGAGCATCTCGGTGACAACTGCTGGTGAGTCGATGGGTGTGTCTGCATCAATGCTGAAGAAGCACATGAATGTGGTATTCCCAATCCTACGAGACCAATTGCAGGAGCCAACGTTTGACGAGCAGGAGCTCGCCAAGCTCAAGAAGCAATACGTAGCGAGCATCGCGAGCCGTCGCTCACGTCCGAATGAGATTGCGCAAGCACTCTCACGCAAGGTGATCTATGGTATGAACAACCCACTTGCACGTCGCACGTTGGAGAAGACCATCAATGCGGTGACACGTGAGGACGTTGTGGCATTCCACGACGCATACATTCGACCAAATCTTGCGTCGATCGCCTTTGTTGGTGATATCACTGAGAAGGAAGCGCGTGAGCTCGTAACCAGGTACTTCAACAACTGGAAGAAGGGCACAGCGCCAGCGGTAGAAATCCCGCCGATGCGCACTGAGCCGGCTGGTGTGTACTTCGTTCCGCGCAAGGGTTCGGTACAGAGCACGGTGATCGTCTCTGCTGCTGGTCCAGCTGTGCGTGAGATGGACTACGATGCGACAGACGTGCTCACGAGCTACATCGGTGGCGGCTTCGGTAGCGTACTGTTCAACACACTTCGTGAGACGTACTCATACACATATTCGCCGTTCAGCGTGCTCACACGCGGACGTCGCTACAACCGCATTGCGTTTGGAGCTGAGGTTCGCAACTCTGTAACAGACTCGGCCATCACCGTGATGATGCGCGAACTTGCAAAGCTTGCAAACGAGGGTCCGGACGAGGAAGCACTTGCACGTCGTGTTGCAACAGAAGTTGGACAGTATCAGCTGGCATTTGAGCAGGCGGGCACTGTTGGTGCTGTGCTGCAGAACGCATGGCTCAATGATGTGCCGATTGAGGATGTTACGAGCTACACCGAGCGTCTTGCACGCATCAATTCTGGTGATGTTCAGCAGGCAGCTGCGAAGTACCTCAACATGTTTAATCTTCGACTCATCGTTGTGGGCAGCCCCGACGTGAAGAGCAAGATCGAGCAGTTCGGACCAATCAAGGAATTCACGCTTGACCTCGAGCCGATGCAGGATGCTGCGTATGAGAACGTCGGCATGACGCCGCAGCAACTTGTTGAAAAGCACATCGAGGCACTCGGCGGTCGCGCGGCTGTGGACGCAGTCAAGAGCATGACCATGAAGGCAGATGTAAGCATGACCCTTCAGGGCAACGACTTGTCGGGCACGTACGAGCGCATTGTTGCAACGCCGAACAAGGAATACACGTCGATTAACCTTGGCATGATGACGCAGCAGCAGTGGGTCAATGGCACAACATCGTGGATGGCTCTTAACGGCGGCGCAGCGGGCGAGCAAGAAGCAGACGACACAAAGAAGGCGTTGCTTGAGGCGCGCATCTTCCCGCTCGTTTCAGCATTGGCAGATGGCTACACGCTTGTTGTCAAGGGCAAGAAGGATAACCTCGTTGTTGTCGAAGCGACGAGTCCGCTCGGACGTAGCGAGCGCTACATGCTTGATGCCAACACAATGCTTGTGAGCAAAATCGAGAAGGACGACCAAACACCGCAGGGAGTGATGACGACAGTTGAGAAGTACGATGCGTATGAGACGATTGGTGGCGTGAAGCTTCCAACGCAGATCACGCAGTCGAATGCCATCTTCTCAATGACCATTCGTGCGAAGGTCTCCGTCAACGATGTCGTGTCGGACGCGACGTTCGCACCAGCGAAGTAAGGAACCACGCTGTGCGAGTGATTACTGTAGCGCGAGCGATGTGGAATGCCCTTCGTTCGCCTGAACAACTCAAGGATGCTACAACCGAGGTGGCCACGGCGATGTTCGCCGTGGCCATCCTTGTTGTTAGTGCTGCATCAACTGTGGCTGCATTGATCGAAGAGGGGAATCCCGCTCTGGTCGCCCAGACCAACGCCCTGACGTATAGCAGCAGTCAACCGCCTGCCGGTGGACAGCCTGGGGTAGACCTCTCATTGCCGCAGCGGCAGATCACCGGCGTGCTGGGTGGTGCTCTCCTTGTAACAATTGTCTCGACAATCGCCCTAGCAGGGGTCTTCTGGGTACTCGTTCGGTTCATGACCGATGCACCGGTGACCTATGGGATGGCGCTGACCACGGTGTCGGCAACGGCATTGATCGGGGTGATTGACATTGCCCTCTCCGTTGTCCTCCACACCACAACGTCAACCCTCCGTGCAGGACTCCATCTTGGGGTGTTGGTCGACCCGATAGAGCATCCATCAATGTTCAGCTGGCTGCAGCGGCTCAGTATCGTGTCGCTCTGGCAGTATCTGGTGATTGGCATTGGATTATGCACGTGGGGCGGACTCCACCGCAGGTTCGGCGTTGTGACCGGGAGCATTGTTTGGGCGGTTGTGGGCCTCGTCATGGGCGGAATTGCCCTTGTCACATGGGTCGTGAACCTTGCAGCCCCCTGAGGAGTTGAACAGATCGAAATTGGTTTGGAATGCGTTGTATATTGCAAGCCGCCTTCCACAGAAATTCTTGTGACGAAGAAGTAATAATGGAGTTGGAATGAACCGTTTCCGTACGCCTTTCCATAGCTGTGCAATCGCCGCAACACTGATGTTGGGCGCCACTGTCCTGTCGGCACAGCAGGCAACGTCGGTCCGCGCGACATCTCTTCCGCGGTCTACGCAGTCGGTTGCCTCGCGCACAACCCTGCACCCAGCAAAGCCCCTTCCCGCAGTTGGTACTGAGGAAACTCGTGCAGCCGTTGAGCATCCGCTAACTACGCGTCGCACGCCGAAGGTGGTAGATGCCGTACAAGCTGCACTGCCGGGCGTTGAAGCTGGCTTTACGTATTACGACTTCCAAACGAACGGCGCCATGGCCAATCGCGTGGTGTACACCGCCGACGGTCCAGACAAGTTCGTCCAGATGGTATGGATGACATCGAAGGACTCCACACGTGACCTCACGACGCGGATCCCTGGTTTTACGGGCAACTTCCGTGGTACACACTACACATTTGCAGACGTAACCAACCCAGACGCTCCTGTACTCGGCATCGAGGACTGGCAGAAGGTTGAAGCGCAGCGCGCAGGTTGGCCGTCACTGGTGCAGTATGCCGACGGACTTGTTGGCACACCGTCGCACACACCAATCCGTTTCTATGGCAACTCTGGTCTTGGCGATCAGCCAATCCTCTACAAGGAAGTCACGTCACCTGCAGACTCAGCTCTGTGGCCACGAGCAGCAGTTGATGCTAACGGCACAACGCACCTTATCTATAACCGCACACTCGGTGGTGCTGCAAATCAAGCAAACGTCGTAGGATACCGTCGTTCAACAGACGGTGGATTCACATGGAGCTCAGAAGTTGTCCTCAACGGATCGAGCTCACCAGCTGGACAGCTCAACGGTGGCCTTGGTGGCGACACGTATGCTGTAACAGCGCGCGGTAACAAGGTTGTTGTTGCATGGACAGAGTACGGATGGCGCACGTTGAGCTACACGTCAACAGACGGTGGCGAAACATGGCCAGCTGAGAATGCTCGTGTGATCTATGCACCTGACCACACCGACCTTGACTCTGGAATGACAGAGTGGGGAACATTCAAGGTGTATACTGATTCGGTGCCAGCACCTAATGGCCACCTCGACGTGATCATCGACAGCGAAGGCACAACGCACTATGTGATCGGAACTGTGCTTTCGACGATTGTTCGCAGCGACACACTCGGTCAGCGTCAAAACATTATCTCGTTCCTTCAAGATCGTCAGTCACTTCGCGCTTCGCGCATGCTGTACACGAATCAGAACGAGCAGAACCTCTATTTCATGGCACCGCCTAACGGTGATGACTATGATGGCAACGGTGTGCCGCTCAACCTGCGTTACCTCGACGGCATGAGCCGCTGGCCGCAGCTTGGCATTGACAAGCAAGACAACATCTACATGACGTACGGCTCGTTCAAGAACGGCGATGTGAAGAGCATTCTTGCCGACACAACTGGTGGCAATCAGCAGACAGAGCCGGACACATTGGTTACTGTTGACGCGCTCAACGGACACATCTATGCAACGTACAAGCCGAAGGGCTTCAACATCTGGTCAACACCAACTGACCTCACACCAGAAGGTGTGAACTGTCAGTATGCGTCGCTCTGCGACGAAGTTGAGAATGGCCGCATGTATATCGGATACAGCGCAAGCCCAAATCCTGGTGATCGCGTAACGAATGTTGAAACACCAGCAGATCCTGCGAAGGTGATGCTCATGGCCTTTGACATCAGCAAGCTCTCTCCTGTCAACAGTGTTGAAGAGTCGGAGCCTGTTCTCACACGTGCATTCATCACGCCAAATCCGGCAACGGACATGGCAACAGTTCGCATCGTGCCTGTAACAGAGGGTCGCGTTACGGTGTCCCTCGTTTCGACACTTGGTGAAACAATCATGACATCACAAAGTCCAGCTGGCCTTGGTAGCTGGGATCTCATGATTGCCACACGCGATCTCACAGCTGGTACATACCATGTGGTGGTTGAGCAGAACGGTGCACGCACCGTATCGCCACTGGTGGTTGTCCGCTAATCCAACATCGAATTAACTACACAACGAGTCCCTCAGGAGTATGCTAATGGTACATCGGTACCTTCTTGTGGCGATCCTTCTTGCCGCGGCAACAACCGCATCGTGGGCTGGGATCACAGGCATTCTGACCGGTAAGGTCACAGATTCGGATGGAAAGCCGGTTCCCGGTGCTACGATCCGAGTACTTGGAACAACCCGCGGTGCCAGCGCCAAGATCGACGGTCGATACAACATCACGAACATCACGGCCGGTTCGTATACCGTGCGTGTGACGTCGGTTGGATACGACACCGCGCTTGCTAAGGTCACGATTGTTGCTGACCAAACGCTGACGCTCAACTTCAAGCTTGAGATTGGCGGGAAGAAGGGCAAGGAAATCCGTGTAACAGCCGACCGTGAAATGGTGCGTAGTACCGACGTTGGTTCGAACACGGTTGTAAAGGGCGAAGACATGACGAAGATCGCGCGCGATAACGTCGCGTCGGCTCTCTCGCTCAACGCCGGTATCCGTGCCTCGGGCAACAACTTCGTTGTTCGCGGTTCGCGCACAACGGAAACACAGGTGCTTGTTGACGGTCTGACAGTAACGGACCAGTTTACTGGTGGTCTCGGTAACTCGGGATCAACAGTATCAGCAGCGATGCCGAGTCCGTTCGCAACAGAACAGGTTGATGCCAAGACAGGTGGTTTCGGCGCTGAGTACGGTAACGCTCTCGGTGGTATCGTCAACACTGTTGTCAAGACTGGTAAGACTGACCGCTACGAAGGACTTGTCCGCTGGCGTAAGGATGCACCGTTCCTGTTCGGAACTGCTGGCAATGGCATCAAGGCCGGCAATCCGATGGAAGACGTCGTTGACGTCACACTCGGTGGTCCGCTCGGCTTCAGCAACTCGACGTTCTTTGTCGCGGTGCGTAACACGTACCAGAATCACCGCAACTTCGGTCTGCAAGTGCTCGACCCACTTGGTAACAACCTGGGTATGCAGCCAAACAACCGCACGTGGTCGCGCAACATCACAGGTCGCTTGCGGTTCCAAGTTGACGGCAACACATCCCTCCTCGTCGGTGGTATGTATGGTGTCGTTAACGGTGAGCGCAACGGTTGGGGATGGTTGTATGCAAACGACGAAGGTATCCCAACCATGATGAATGGCAACCCTGTTGCCAATGGCGTTGGCAATGGTGTTCCTGAGCGTAACGTCAAGCAAATCGTCGTGCAAGAGTTCACAACAAACGGGTTTGCACAATGGAACCAGAGCGTTGGTGACAACCTTGTGTACGAAGTCCGTGGATCATACAACTCAAAGACGACTGAGACTGGCAAGCGCAAGACGAATAACGGCGCAAGCCTTGCTCCAAGCCTTTTCGGCGGCTTCGATATCTACCTGCCAGAAGATAACCTCGCATTCAACGACTCGTCGTACATCGCTGGATCAAACAAGATTCTTGATGCATACGACTACCTCCGTCAGACAGCGTTTACTGAAGACGGATACCTGAAGATTGAAACAACAAAGCGTAATCCGATCACTGGATATGTCGAAGGCCCGGGCGACTTCCAGTCAACGCGCAACCCATACGGTCTGTTCGGTTACTTCGCAGCTCGCGGTAACGAAGGCGGCATCGACTTGCGTAACGCCACATTCTATCAGCTTGATGGAAACGTGACATACAAGGCAGATATCGGCAGCACACAGCACGTGATGAAGGCCGGCTTCGAGTTCCGCTCGCTCAACCTCACGCGTCACTCAAATGGCAACCCATGGGATGGTTCGCCGTTCTATGACGTATACGGCAGCGGCTACGGCGGCAACCTGTACTTCGACGTGAAGGCAAATGATCCAGCATCTGCAGCAGCTAAGGCTGAATCAGAAAAGCCATACACACCAACAACTGCGGCATTCTTCATTCAAGACCAGATCCTCTTCAAGGGGCTTGTGTTCACTCCTGGTCTGCGTATGGATTATCTCAATGCAGACGCATTGTATCGCACGAGCTATGATGCGTTCTATCCGTTCGGTAGCGGCCAAGGATTTGCACGTGTTGATGCGAAGCTCTACCTGAGCCCACGTATCTCGATCACGTATCCGCTTACAGATCGTCAGAACTTCCAACTCTCGTATGGTATCTACTACCAAGCTCCACCATGGGCTGACTTCTACGACTCGTTCAACGCGTTCCAGCTTCGTGGTAGCCAGGTTCTTGGTAACCCGAACATGGAAATGCAGCGTACGAACCAGTATCAAGTTGCGTACAACCATCAGCTGACAGACGACCTCGCACTTACTGTGACGGGTTACTACAAGGATATCTACAATCAGTCTGGTTTGGCCTACGTACGCGTGGCTCCAACGCCGTTCTTCCAGCGCGTTCTTGCTGACTACGGCAACTCGCGCGGTGTTGAAATCACGTTCATGAAGCGTCTGTCGGATAACTGGCAGTTCAACTTGAACTACACGTTGTCATCTGCAACAGGTACAGCAAACGCAAGCACAACAGCTGTTGGTCTCGACCCATTCACTGGCGAGCCGGCGTTCCCAGTGACAGACTTCCCACTTGACTTTGATCAGCGTAACCGCGTCAATGGTCAACTTGGATTCAGCTGGGGTAACGACGAAGGTCCATCAATCGCTGGTATCACGTTCCTCGAGTACTTCACGATCAACCTCTCGGGTTCATGGCAGTCAGGTCTGCCATATACTCCAGTTGACGGTCGTGGTCAGGCAGCTGGACAGATCAACTCTGCTCGCTTCCCATCGAACTGGAACTCGGAACTGCGTATCACACGCACCATCCCACTCAACGAAGTTCTTGGTGGCAACTCGGCAATCGATCTCACGCTTGACGTGACGAACCTTCTGAACTTCACAAATGCGATTTCCTTCTACACAGCAACGGGTAGCCCAGACTTCGACGGCTTTGGATTGAACCGTCAGCAGTCAGACTTCCCAGCTGTGACGTACTACCGTGATGCAAATCCAGGCAACAAGGCTACGATCTCTGCTAATCAGTACGATCGTGTGGGACTTCGTCTCTATCAGCCACGCGTTGACTTCAACCAAGACGGTCGCGTGACACCAGAAGAAACGTATCGCGGTTACAAAGAGTACGTCGACGATGTCGTAGCTCGCCGTGGTAATTATCAATTCCCGCGTACAGCGTACTTCGCTGTAGCGTTCCGATTCTAACGCGGGAGCACCAACTATGAACTTGAAGAAGAACATTGGAGATGTCATGACACAACGATGGATGCTGCGAAGCGCAGTGCTTACCATCCTTGCGATGGCCTCCGTTGCTGCGTATGCAGGAACGAATGGAGTGCCACAACGTCGCACGGATAAGGATAAGGCAAGCGAACAAGTGCAGCGTACTCCTCGCGGCGTGTTCGATCAGCAACGAAATGTTGTGTCGAACATCGACTTCCAGACAACGAACTACGGCATCTTCGGATTCGACGTTCGAAATGGTGTTGGTGGTACGTTCTGGCCACGTGGTCGCAACAACCAGTACATCTTTGCTGGTGGTGCATGGTTCGGAGCGCGCAAGCGTCCACCAGGATCTGACTCGCTTCGTAAGCGCGTGTTGATCACGTACAATCCAAATTCGGGTCTGTCGTGGATGGTGCCAGGAACCATCGAAGATGGTGAGCAGGTAATCACGACTGCTGATGCTGGCATCAACAAGTACCGCACGTACTTCTCGACAGATTTCAGCACAACAGATGGTACTGACTTCGCGAACCCATCGTTCCCACGCTGGCCAATCTGGGATACGTCGCCGAGCGATACGGTCCGCTTCAACAACTACTACGGACTCTACGTTAACGACCCGACGCAACGCTTCAAGACAGCGTATCCTAAGGGTCCAGCGTTCATTTCCGAAGAAGACGTATTCTCTGTGTACAAGGACACTGACCTCAATTACTACGAGGGTGGTGTTACAAAGCGTAAGGCTGACGGTTACCCGCTTGGCTTCCAAATTGAGCAGATGGTGTACTCATGGGGTTTCGGTGATTACGCCGACTTCCTGTTCTTGAAGTACATGTTCATCCACCCAACAAACTTCAAGGATACCTTGTATGACTGTTGGATGGCTGCCGTACAAGACGTCGACATCGCACTTCGTACAAATCCGGTTGGTGGCGCTCAAAATGATCGTGCCCGTTTCTACAGCGAAGAGCCAGGACTGAACCTTGCTGTACAATGGACGAATGTCGACCGTGGCGAAGCTGGTCAAGGCTTCGGTTACCTTGGTTTCAACTTCCTTGAGTCTCCAGCAATCGACGCAGAAAAGTTCCTCCGCAAGGATAAGCGTCAGTTCCCAGTCTCTGAACAGCTTGGTATGCGTACGATGCGCAACTGGCCGATCACAGAAGACCCAATTGAGAACGAAGACCGTTACAACTTCATCTCGAGTCAGCGCCTCGACGGTGACCTTGGTCCTGGCGACCGCCGTCTCATGATGTCAACGGGTCCGTTCCACATGCGTCCAGGCGACTCAGCACGTATCGTTGTTGGTATCATCCTCGGTGGTACAGCAAACGGTGGTGACGCAACGGGTACAACTGAAGACATGGCCGAGCTTATTCGCAAGGTTCGCTTTGCGCAGTTCGTGTACGATAACCAGTTCCGCGCTCCAAAGCCGCCAGATCTCTCGATCATCAAGGGTGCACCACGTGGATCAGCTGCTGGTGTGAACTCGTTCATGACAATCCCTGAAGAAGGATTCCTTCCGCTGAACAATGCAATCGCGATTCAGTGGGACTCAACTGCAGAAATTTCTGTCGACACACTTGAGCGTGGTCTCGACTTCATCGGTTATCGCGTATACCGCGCTCGCCGTACAGACCAGGACACGTTTGCTGTCGACTTCCAAGAAAATGCTCGCAAGGGCCCACTCGCATGGAAGCAGATTGGTCAGTTCGCGATGGCTTCGCCGTTCGTAAAGGAAGGCTCAGCAATCGGAAACACAGGCGTTCGCATGGACCAGTTCCAAGTGATCGATGTGATTAAGCCAAATCAGCGCAAGTTCATGGTTGTTCGTTCGATCAACCTGCAACAGGAACCATGGGGCTCGTACTTCTCACGCCTCCTTCGTGGTCGCGACTCGCTGTATGGTCTGCGCATTAACCGTTCAGACTCAACGATCATCACGTCGGGCTTCGTGTCAGGAACAAACAATCGTGTTCCAAACTTCGACAAGCTCGACTCTATTCGCTTTACATACTTCACGACGCTCATCGAGACACTTCCGCCGGTACGTCGCCTGGGTGCAAACCTTCAGCTCGACACCGTGGCTGCTAAGGTCGCGAAGGACTCGCTTGTTAAGCTCATCCTTGCGCGTCGCGTGAAGATGGAACCGTTCCAGTTCAATGATCAGGACACAGTATTCGCGTCGGATGGCACAGCTCAGTTTGTGGCAACGAAGCGCCCATGGGAAGAGACGAACGAGGTCCGCAAGGAAATCGTT
>JAURNF010000223.1 GCA_030830285.1 Candidatus Kapaibacterium sp. | reverse complement strand
TCGAGGTGGTTCGTTGGCTCGTCGAGAATCAGCAAGTCGGGCTCGGCCATCAGCGCGCGTGCAATTGCAACACGCTTGCGCTGTCCGCCCGACATAATGTGCACGTCGCGCAGAGGATCGTGAATGCCGAGCTTGCCGAGCATCCGCTTTGCGCGTGTCTCGAGTTCCCATTCTTCAAGAAATCCATGCGACTGATCATACGCCGACGTCACCGCATGTAGTGCAGTGTCAGAGCGATCAAATGTTGGAAGCTGTGGAAGGTACTCGACGCGTGCGTCGCGATTAAACGCAACCTCGCCTGCATCAGGTCTGTCGAGTCCGGCGATGATGCGCAGGAGCGACGTTTTGCCAGCCCCATTACGACCAATCACACCAATGCGTTCGCCTGATTGCATCCCAAAAGAGATGCCCTCGAACAGCGTCTTCTCGTAGTATGATTTGCTGAGGTCAGTTGCCGAAAACAGGGTCATGCATGCTCTTCTGGCTCGCCATCTTCAGTCATCGACAGCACCTGCACGTTCACCGCAGCAAGGGAGCCGTCGTAGCGACGCTTCTCGAGGAGTGATTCAGGGATGCGGACGACCTTCTTTACGAGACCGATTGCTTCGAAGAAGCGAATGCTGAGTCCAGTGAGATCGAACTGCCACCACTTCATACCGTGGAATGCCGAAGCAGGGAAGGCGTGGTGATTGTTGTGCCATCCTTCGCCAAGAGCGAGGATGCCCACGATGAAGTTGTTGCGACTCTTGTCTGTTGTCGTGAACATACGTCCACCGATGTAGTGGCACACAGAGTTTACGCTCCATGTGATGTGCGACGACAAGAACACGCGCACCAAACCACCCCAGATGAAGCCCATGAATGCTGCGTGGCCCGTGCCCTCGATCGCAAACGCGATGATAGCCGGGAGAACAAGACTGCCGAGTCCCCAGAACAGGAATGTGTCAGAGAACCACTTGATCATTGGATCCTTGAGGTAGCGCTGACCCCACTTGGCTTTGATTTCGCTCATGTCGTCGCTGCCCATTTCAAGCAGCCACTCAAAGTGCGCGTAGAGGAAGCCGCTAATGGTTGGTGAGTGCGGGTCGCCCTCTTGATCGCTGTGTGCATGGTGCTTGGTGTGCGTCGAAGCCCAATTGACCACCGGACCCTGGAATGCCATCGAGCCGAGTGCCAACACAACGGCCTTGAGCGCTGGGTGCGGCTCGTATGCCTTGTGCACCACCATGCGATGGTAGCCCATCGTGATGCCATACTCTGTGAGGATCACGCCAACTACGCACATCACAACGTTAAGCGTGGTGATGTCGCCGTTGATCGCAGCCCAAACAGCGTAGATCACGCCGAGCAGTGGAAGAATCAAAAGTCCAAGAACTGGGAGCTTGTTCACGTATGTCTTGCTGAATGTGGAGATACGGCACAAAGTTACGGATAAAGGGGTCTGCAATTGTGCCGGAAACGAAACGAGCCGCACATGTGTGCGGCTCGTTGAGTACCTGCGATTGTTGTGTGCTTACTTCGTGATGTCGAGGAGTTCAACTTCGAAGATGAGCGTTTCGTTTGGACCGATTGTTCCACCGGCACCGTTCGGACCATATGCGAGGTCTGATGGGATGTAGAACGTGTACTTCGAACCAACCGACATCAGCTGTACGCCTTCAGTCCAACCAGCAATCACACCGCCAAGAGGGAACTCAATCGGCTCGCCGCGCTTGACAGAGCTATCGAACACTGTACCATCGATGAGTGTGCCTGTGTAGTGCACCTTCACAGTGTTTTCCATGGTTGGCTTCTTGCCCTTGCCTTCTGTGACGACCTTGTACTGCAGACCCGATGGCGTTGTCATCACGCCGGCCTTCTTCTTGTTCTCTGCAAGGAATGCTTCGCCCTTTGCCTTTGCTGCTTCGCCCTTCTTTGCGTTCTCTGCTTGCATGCGAGCCATTGTCTCTTGCTGGAGCTTCACCATAGCTGCTTGAAGCGCTTCGTCGCTGAGAAGGGGCTTGCCTGCCATCATATCGCGCAGACCAGCAAGAAGCTGATCAACGTTGAGGTCGAGACCTTGATCGACGAGGGACTTACCGATTTGCTGACCAACGGCGTAGCTCGTTGTGTCCTTTGCTGTTGTTGGTTTCACGCTGTTAACCTGTTGTTGTGCTGTTGCTGTCGATGTCAGCGCCACGCTGACGATCACGCTAGCTGCGAGGATGATAAGTGTGCGCATACGTTGGTGCTACCTGAATGAAATGATTGTTGATTACTTCTTGATGCCAAGGAGTTCGACTTCAAACACGAGGACGCTGCCTGGTGGGATGCGGTCGCTGCCTTGTGGACCATAGGCGAGTTCGTTCGGGAGGTATGCCTTAAACTTCGAACCTTCTGGCATGAGTTGCAGAAGCTCCGAGAATCCCGGAATAACACCACCAACTGGGAACTCGACTGGTTCGCCACGCTGGACTGAGCTATCGAAGACCTTGCCATCGATGAGCATACCAGTGTAGTGCACGACCACCTTATCCGACGCAGTAGGACGTGGTCCATTGCCTTGCTTGATCACTTCGTACTGCAAGCCAGAAGCAGTTGTTGTAACGCCTGCCTTTGTCTTGTTCTTCGCGAGGAAGTCATTGCCAATCTTACGAATCGAATCAGCACCCTTTGCCATTTCGGCCTGCTTCTTCTGCTCGTTCTCTTGCATCTTCTTCATTGCCTTCTCTTGCACAGACATCAGCACCTTCTGTACGACTGAGTCTGGGAAGAGTGGCTTCTCGCCGATGGCATCTTGAATGCCGGCGATGAATGCACGTGAGTCGACCTCGATGCCTTGCTCGCGGAACGACTTGCCAATCTGCAAACCGATGGCGTAGCTCGTTGAGTCGCCATTCGACTCAGCTGTGACGCCGTTGATTTCTGGAATCTGGTTCGAGCAACCTGCAAATACTGCGGCAGCCACCACGGTGGTCAGGATGACCTTCATTGTGAATCCTTGGATTTGAAATGGACGGCAAAGATACGGTGTATTATGCCTCCGTCGGCGGCACCCAGAGGTGCTGGCGCATATCTACGGCCTCGCCCTGGAACTGGATATCCTCGGCCTGGAGGCGCTCCCGCATCACGTGGGGGGTCTCGAAATGCATTTTCCCCGACAGCTCACCCAGACGGTTCACAACGCGGTGACAGGGGATATCGATACGGTCGCTATGCGCTACGGCGTTGAGTGCCCACCCCACGAGACGCGCCCCGCCACGGGATCCAATCGCCGCGGCGATGTGTCCATAGGTGGTGACCTTCCCCCGTGGGATTGCACGGACGATGTCGTAGATGCGCTCGTAGATGTCAGAGGCCATCGCGCAAGATAGTCGGCTGTTGGCGATCCTCCGTAGCTTCGTAGCTATGCATCGACGAATAGAACTCGCCCTGCGTCCATCTCAAGCTGCCGACCCCGCCACCGTACAACGAATGGTGGCCGCGGAGCTTGGTTGTTCTGATGATGCACTCACGTCGGTTCGTCCGGTTCGACGGTCGATCGATGCTCGCTCTCGATTTCCTGTGGTGCGGCTTGTCGTTGATGCATTCGTCAACGAAGAGCCGCCAGTGGTAACTAGCGAGGTCGACCGCTGCCTTGGTGCCGACCCTCGGAAGCGTGTTGTCATCGTGGGCGCGGGTCCGGCCGGATACTTCGCAGCCCTCGAACTTCTTACGTATGGTATCACACCAATCATCCTCGACCGCGGCAAGGATGTCCGCGCACGCCGTCGTGACCTGCGCGCGATTCAACAGGATGGCGTAGTCAACCCACATTCGAACTACTGCTTTGGCGAGGGCGGTGCTGGCACCTATAGCGATGGCAAGCTGTATACGCGCTCACACAAGCGGGGGAGTATCGCAAGCGTGTTGCAATTGCTGGTCGATCATGGTGCAACACCAGACATCTTGGTCGATACGCACCCACACATTGGGTCGAACAAGCTCTGGGCCGTAGTCCAAGCGATACGCGAGACGATTCTGCGCTTGGGCGGCGAGGTGCACTTTGATGCGCATGTCACGGGCTTCGCGATGCACACGTCGCCGGAACGTCGCGTTGCTGGTGTGATCTGTGCTAGCGGCACGGAAGTGCTGGGCGACGCTGTGATCTTGGCAACAGGACACAGTGCGCGTGACGTGATTGATATGTGCGTCGAGCACGACGTTGCGATCGAGGCAAAGCCGTTCGCACTGGGTGTGCGCATTGAGCATGCACAAGCACTTGTTGATGAGATTCAGTATCACCAGTCGCCACGCGATCCGCATCTTCCAGCTTCATCCTACAAGTTGGTGTGTCAGTCAAACAGACGTGGTGTGTTCTCGTTCTGTATGTGTCCGGGCGGTTTGATTGTTCCGGCCGCAACCTCACCAGGAGAGATCGTTGTCAACGGTATGTCGATGTCGCGACGTGACTCGCCGTTTGCGAACTCCGGCACGGTGGTGGCAGTCGAGGAAGACGATTGGCAGGAATTCACACAGCATGGCGCTCGTGCAGCGCTGGAGTATCAAGCATCCGTAGAACGTGCAGCGTTTGCCGCAACAGGTGATGGTTCGCAACGTGCACCAGCACAACGTTTGGTCGACTACCTCGACGGTCGCGTATCGGCAACGATCCCACGTACGTCCTACATCCCGGGTCACTCGAGTGTTGATCTGCGTGCGATTCTTCCGGCACCAGTTGATGCGCGACTTCGTGCAGCGATCGTTGAGTTCGGACGGATGATGCCGGGCTATCTCACGAACGAGGCGGTCATGGTGGGCGTTGAATCGCGCACGTCATCGCCAGTGCGTATACCTCGCGATACAGCAACGCGCGAGCACACGCATGTGCGCGGACTCTTCCCGTGCGGCGAGGGTGCTGGATATGCTGGTGGTATTGTGAGTGCAGCGCTCGACGGACAGAATGTTGCCACGTCGATCGCCCAGCACGTGTTTAGGCAATCGTAGTCAAGATGCGTTCGGCAGCAAGTCTGCCTGTCTCCGCAGCGCCATTCATATAGCCCTTGTGCTGCAAGCTGCAGTGCTCGCCAGCAAAGTGCAGGTTGCCAACAGATGCGCCTTCTACTCCATAGAAGTCTGTCCATTGCCCTGGACCATACGCAGAGTACGATGCCTTGATGTAGGGCTGTGTTGGCCAATGCATGCGCTCGATGCGCGTTGGCGTGTTGCCCGCACTGAATGGCCACACGGTATTGAGGTGTTGCATCATCATAGCGCCGGCTTCCTTGTTGGACATGCCGTTGATCACACGACTCATGCTACCGCCGTAGAACATCGTGAGTCCTGCGCCCTTGACGTCCTGCATGTAGGAGTTCTCCCACACGAGCTGCAGCGGCAGGTCGGTCAGAATTGTTCCACTTTGTTCGTAGTTGTTCCAGAACGCGTCGTCAAATCCCATCAAGAGTTTTCCGTTGGTGCCATAGCGTAGCTCGTTGATCACGCGACGCTTGATCTCCGGAAGTTCGATGTTAAGCGAAACGTTGCGCAGCATTGTAAACGGCAGCGCGAGCACTACGTGGTCTGCTGCGATATGTACGGCATCAATGCCATGTTGGAAGGCGATGACGAATTGTTCGCCGTTATGCGACACATCAGTGAGTACGTGGTTGGTATGCGTCGATCCTTGCACAGCAGACGCAAGAGCGTTGGTGATGCGTTGTACACCACCGTGCACAACGAAGCGCTCGTCGCTCGCACCGAATGGTTTGAATTCGCCATCCGATGTATCCGTGCTGACCATTGTGATCAGGTTGAGCGCGCTCTGCTCACCGAGCTCAAGTCCGTTTTCTGTGACGAAGGCAATCTCCAGCATTGACCGTAGCCAACCTTCGATCCCGAGTCCAGCGAAATATGATTCCAACGAGAGTAGGTCGAGCGAACGTGCCGGACTTGTCCGCAGGTCTGCAAGCGATGGCGGAAGCTTTTCGGCATCTGCGGCGATACGCGCAAGGAATGGCTCAACGGCAGCTACGATGTCGTCCATCGTGTATGCACGACCATGGAAGTAGTACGTGTCGTTGTCTTGAAACCGCATCGACTGAGTATCGATGAGTTCTACGCCAAGGGAGTTCGCAAGGGAAAGCATGTCGCCGTGACCACTGTCGATGAACTCACCACCAAGTTCGGTCCATGCTCCGTTGATCAGCAGATTGTTTGCTGTGAGACACCTTCCACCGAGACGCTTTGAAGCTTCGAAGAGCGCCACGTCTACGTTCGCCTTCTTCAGCAGCCACGCCGCGTGGAGTCCGGCCAGGCCTGCACCAACAACGGCAACACGCACACTACGATCAATGCGAACAGATGGTGCCTTCGTGCAGCTCTGCAGAATTGATGGAGTAGCCGCAGCTGCAGCAGCAAGTGCAGATGTCTGAAGGAACGACCGTCGGGATGGACTGTGCTGAGCGGCTGCTTGCGCAATCGCACGGCGAACAAGATGCATGAGTGGTGTACGGGCCATGCCGCAAAGATACTGGGCAGGCAGGCTGTGTCGACTTCGTTACTTGCGCAGAATGCGGAACACCGTTCGTCGATTCTTCGCCTGATTCTCTGGCGAGTCGTTCGGGACGACCGGCATGCTAAAGCCGTACCCCTTTGTACGCAAGCGTGTGGCGTCGATGCCTCGCGCAACGAGTGCCGACTTTACAGCTTCGGCGCGGGCGTTGGAGAGACGCAGGTTGAATTCCTCGCCGCCGATGTTGTCGGTGTGACCCTGTACTTCGAGTACGACGCGCTCAAATCGCTCCAACGCATCGGCAAGCTCGTCCAGAATGTAGAACGATGTGGAGTCGATGATGCTCTGGTTGAAGGCGAACAAGATTGGCTTCGAGAACTCATCACGAATATCTGGCGGCACGAGTGGTGACTTGTCGTACTGACCGCGCGCAATCAGGGTGTCCCGACCTGGCAGTTGCACCGTGAGATCGGCCACGTGCAGACCCTCGTACCGTGGTGGCGTGTAGGTAACCAAGTAGTAGTTGCGCAAGCTGCGATAGATGTCCATGAAGATCGCGAGCAAGTCCTTCCTTGTGTACGCACGGTAATACTTGCCGCCCGTATAGAGCGAGAGATCTTGCAGCGGCTCGTCCTGCGCATAGCCGAAGCCCACGCAGTAGATGGAAATGTTGTGCTTGGTTGCATACTCAAAGATGTCACCAACCTTTGCTGTCGAGAGGTTCTCGTCGCCATCAGCAAACACAACGCATACCTTTGGTTGATCAAGTGGCACACGCTCGAGCGTCTTCAACGTCTTGAGAATTCCGTCGTACGTGGCGGTGAACAATCCCTGCGACATTGTACGGTAGTCGCGAAACGCACGAAACATCGCCGACGTGTCGGAGGTGAGCGGAAACACCGTGCGAATGTCCTTGTGATACGCCGTCAGCGATATGTTGTCGAACGACCGCTTCAACCCGATGAAGATCTCGGTGCCATAATCGATGGTTTCCTTCACACCCTTCATCGATCCTGAGCAATCGATGGCGAGTGCGATGTTGGCCGGAACAGAGTCGGCCTCGCCATACTCGCGCACACGGTAGTCCGTGATTGGCACATGCTTTTGCTTGCGGCGCGAACCAAGATGCTCGACAAGTTGTGGGAAGTAATCGGGAGCGGAATCGCGCTTGTACGGATACGCCATGTGTGTGACCACGTAGCCCGTGGTATCGAGCACGCGCACGAACAATCGAATCGAATCGGGATATGCGTAGTGCTCTACTTTCCAGACATCGGTGCGGACGTTGCGTACATCTAAAGAGTCGACGTGGCGTGTGCCAACGAACCGGAGTTCAACGGTCTTCTCGCCCTCGCTCCGCAGATCGAAGTTTTGTTGAAGCTTGCGGGGTCCACCACAGGATACACAGACCACAGCAAGGATGATCCACCGGAGGACGTTCATGAGGGGAGCTTACTTGCGATGACCAAGCCCGACGTTGACGTTTACGCCCTCACGTCCGAAGTCCTTAAGAACCTTCTGAAGACTGATGAGCGTGGTGTCGAGCTTGCCGAACAACGTTTTGTCGTACATCAACGCATTGATCAGGCTTTTATTTGTGCGGATGTCGTTGACCATGCCGCTAACGCGCGTTGTGAGCGTGTCCACGTTGGCAAGTGCACCATCAGCTTTCGAGAGCGTGCCTTCAAGGTTCTTCACAACTGTTTCCGTACGAGCGATAATCCGCGATACGGCGGGCTCGTTGCGATGCACGCTTTCGCGAAGTTCCGACGTAAGCGTCTTAAGATCTTGGATCGTCGATGTTAGTGTGCCACGATTGTTCTGCATGAACACGCGCAGATCGGTGAGTGCAAGCGCACCGTCGCTGGCCATTGTCTTGATGTTCGCAACCACCGAGCCGTCGCGCAACAAGTCGCTCGCAGCCATACTAATGGTGTCGAGACGCTTGATCAGACCCGTAATGTCGCCACTGGCATCGCCCAACACGCCAACGAGTGTTCCAATGTCGGCCGCTACACGACCAGGGATTTCTGCGCTTGGGTTGAATGGCGAAGTAGCAGTGCCAGGTGTGATCTCCAGCTTCTTACCACCGGTGATCTCCAGAATTGATACGAGCGCGTTGGCATCAGACTTGAGGTCGGAGATGTCATCGAGCGTCGCCGTTACGAGCACGCCTCCGTTGTCGTTCTGCACCTGTGTTACCGTTCCTCTGCGAACACCCAGGACCACTACCGGACTGCCGGCGTCTATGCCACCTGATGCCGGGAGCCGAACAGCTACAGACTTCTGTGTTGGACTAAAGCTGATACCCTTGCCAAGCATGATGCCGATCACCAATAGGGCGATAGAAATCACACTAACGATGCCTACTCGAATTTCCGTGCTACGCGAAACGTCCAAAAGTCAAATCTCCGATTGAGGGTCAGAACGGTATGTCGTCTGATGATGGTGATGATGCGTGCTGCTCGTCCTCACTGCCATTGCCTGGCATATCAGGACGCCTTGCGTCGAGCAACAACAGATTGTCCGCAACGATTTCAGTAACGTATCGTTTGTTGCCGTCACGGTCGTCGAACGAGCGCGATTGAATCTTGCCCTCGACATACACGCGTGTGCCGCGTCTGATGAGTTTTTCAACGACATCAGCAAGGCCACGCCATGCTACAACTGTATGCCAGTCGGTGTGTTCTTGCACAGCGCCGTCTTTGTCCTTCCACGTTTCAGACGTGGCGAGACGGAAATGCGCAACCTTGACACCGCTCGGCGTGAAGTTGACGTCAGGATCTTTCCCGACATTACCGATGAGCATCGCTTTGTTGAGAGTACGCGACATACGTCACCTATGGAATTGTTCCAACGAATCGTTCCGGACTACGCGTCGTTGCTGGCTCGAATATACCACGCCACGTCGCGCCATCCGCAACATGTCGTGCTATCTGTCGATGAAAACGTGACGCGTTACTGAATGATAGGCAAGAGTTGAGGTCGACATGGAGCAGCATCGCCGTCGAACCCGGCGATGTTGAACATCATTCCATATGTGCCGTCTACAACGGTGTCGGGCACGTAGATAAACTCCGTGATGGTGCTGGTTTCCCGTGGTGCAGCGGGCCACTGCCAGAATGTCCAATGCGCTGGGAGTTGACCGGCGCTCTCCTCTCGGTCGACCGACGGGAGGTCGATCATGAGATGGCGCACGCCGCGGTCAACGATAAGCTGCATGGCTTCGGGCTGCACGTATGGTGGGTTCGTGCC
>JAURNF010000222.1 GCA_030830285.1 Candidatus Kapaibacterium sp. | reverse complement strand
CGACCGCATAGCAGTCTCGGGTATCGTCCACCGGCACCCGAATCAATTCAACCAACTATTTTCAGGTTTGCTGCGTGATGACTAACATTACAGGTGGACCAATAAACTGGGGCAGGTCAGCAGATAGTCGGCGCTCAAGGTCTGCTGATTGGTCATCTTTTTGTGATGGTGCTATCCAATGCATACTGTCTACTTATTGAATCAATTTTTGATCGGTGGTGTCAGGCGGTAAACTTAAGCACTTCGAGGGTCAACTACTTCTCGGTATCGTTCCATGTGTGATGAGAGTCATCACTCGTCCGACTATATCTCTGTTCTCCCACGGTTAGGCGACATGGATTGTAAGTGGATCGATGGTTTGTCAGACACCACCGTTTAGCGTTTCGTCTTGTACAATACACAAGAGGGGGCCGTGCAGCATATAGCAGGGCCCCCACTGTACATCGCATCCGGATGATACTTACTTCGTCAGTCGCATCCCGTTGAACTCAACGAAATCTTCACCGAGTTTTACGCTTGCACTCGATCCATCGTCATAGGTAATCTCTACCTCATCGCCACTTCGGCGCCATGTTCCAAAACTCGTCTCACCCATAAGTTCTTGGTAGAACTTACCAGTTGACAAAAAGGTAAATGACAACCCACCTACACGATCACTATATGAACCACTTATATCTGGTATGGTTGTCTTTGTAGTCTCTTCGGTGGCGTCAGCTTGACCGTCGTCCGCAGATCATTCCACAGTCTCGCTATTGCAGCTCACGACTATCAAAAGAAACATTACGTAGATGAATGATCGCACCAGATTTGGCAGTGCTAACATTTTCTCTCCCATTGAAAGTGAGATGATTCAATTTCTCGACTCTTAGGCGTTACTTGTACTATTACTCAATACACTATCAATCAATCGTCGATCGACCTTGTACTGATAATAGATCCCTGCACCAACACCAGCGAGCACGAGTAGAGCGCCCGTTACAAACAATGATTCGTAAGCATCGGAACTCCATACCGCCATTAAAACGAGAATCAACCCCATCCCAACATTATATCCAGATGTAATACCGACCGTCAATACCCTGCCATGCTTACGCAACACAAACGCCGTCAAAAGGGCGATTGCATAGGTAATCAATACAGTTGGAACCGTCACTACATCGGTGATTGTATCTGCCATCATTCCGATGCTCGCGAGCAGGATCAAGCCTACCAACGTCAGCGATCCCCAGAGCCAAAGGAAATTCAGCTTAGACATGATCCACACAATGACAGCAATGATGACGGGAATTGCCACGTGGTACCAGGTAAAATCCATCTCGAACACCGACGCAGTTACAACACTCACTGCAAGTGTCTGGAATAGATACGTTACAGCAAGTACAAGTGCATACGATTTGTATGCCATCCTAGCTGATAACAGCCCAGAGGCAATGCAAATCAAGCCCAGAACAATTGACATGTTTTACTCCATTATCGTGTCAGTTCGATTTCCATAGTTTGCAGCGATGCTCACTTGCAGTCCTTCACTGCTTTTAGGTATGCTTCGCGCAGCTTTTCCTTATCGGAGTCAGTAGTATACTTGTTTTCAAGTTCCTTTCTGAGCTCTGCTGCTTCAGTACTGAGCTTCAGCGACTCTTGGACCACCGACATATCACCACTTTGGGCCTTTGCTACGAGCTTGGAGGCTTTGCATTGTAGCTCTGCGAGCTTACGTCCATCCGCCTCTACGGAGTTACCACATCCAACCAGGACCATCACAGCAATCATGCTGGAAACCAGTGCTGGTATTGTGCCTTGAATATTGTAGTTCATACAGCCTCCCCATGTTACATCCCTACTCGTTTGGCTTTTCGGTTCCGCCCCGTTTGGTTGGTTTCTGGACTCCAATTTGATCCGATTGAATCTAAAGTTTCTTAAACACGTGCTCAGGGTTGAAGAAGTAGTATTTCTTATGACTCCGATACAGTACCGACTGCATTGTTGCAGTTCAACATGCAATGGTAAGTCATGTTCTGATGCGAGGAGGTTCTTGGCACGCTACTTTACGTCACGCACTGCATATGCTCATAAGTCAATAGATCAATCTGGAACAGGCACGGTTCTCACTGTCAATAGATGCTAATCATCCGTTCAGAGACCGATGTCACGTCAGATAATGCCTGAGTATTCTGTTGAGATTGATTGGAGCTATTCACACACCAGCAGCCTTTAACCATGACCCTTAGTGCTTATAAAATCAACTTCTTCCGAATTTCTGTCACAAATCTGTCACAAATACAAACTAAAAGCCCATCTAAACCATTGATTTAGATGGGCTTATGTCAGCGTAGCGGGATTTGAACCCACGACCTCCACTACCCCAAAGTGGCGCGCTACCGGGCTGCGCTATACGCTGAGTTGCGTTACTCGATCACTACCCTGCCGCGGCGCACGAGTGAGCCTTGCGATGCAATGATGGCATACACACCACGTGGCAATGTGGCGAGCGATGTTGGGAGCTGACCGCGCTCGATGTTCAGCATGTTGTCGATGACGACGTCACCGGCAGTGCTGATGAGCTGCACACGCGTTGCACCACTGATGTCTGCACCAAGGTAGAGCGATGCATCACCACGCAACGGATTCGGAAACACCGCCAGTGGGAGCGCTGCTTCTTCGTCGACACCGGTTGATGGTGTTACCGTGATTGCTTGCGGAGTCATGAAGGCCCAGTGGTCACTCGCATCATCACGTCCGTTGCCGTTCACTGCGTTGCCAATTGCTTGGATATAATACGTGCCTGGCGTTGTTGGCGCAGTCCATGTGAAGGTAAACCGAACTGATCCGCCCGAGATTTGACGTGTGGATGAGTGTGTGATTTCGCCATTGCGCACACGCAGTCCGGTACCAGATGTCACAGCAAGCGTGCCAGCATTCGTCGAGCCGGCTTCCGACGTGCGAACTGCAATGCCAACGCCTGCGCCAGGATACGTTGCATGTGCAACCACCACGGTAAACGTGCCGACCTCACCGGGAGCAAGTGTCTTCTTCGGTGCTTCGAGAGTTACTGTGGTGCGGGTACTGGCCGAACCGCCATGACATCCTCCACATCCAAGTGATGTAGTCGCTGTGCGGCCTGGATAGCCGGTTGGCTCGGCATGAAGAACTCCAGCAAGAACAAGCAGACAACAAAGTGTGGCAAACGCGCGCATAGACGACATCCTTGATTATGTGTGACGGTGTGAACTGGGCCGTGACCATGTAACTGTGCGACTCGACCAGACCACAGATGCCATGACGAGGGACGATGTTACAAATATCCACTCTAATTCGATCGACGATGCAATCATGCTGCACACCAATGGTCCGACGAGATTACCAATCAGTGCCGAACTGCTTGCAAGCCCCATAATCCCACCAGTACTTCCCGCAGGTGCATTCCGCGTAAGCTCGCTATACATCATGGGCAACATGGCACCCGATGCCAGCCCGATACAGGCCCGCAATGGGATAAGCCATCCGTACGATGGCACGATTGACTGCAACAACATGCCGCCACAGATGATACTTCCTGCAGCGAAGAGCGTCGACCGAAATCCTTGCCGGTCACCTCGCTTCCCCCACCATGGCGCACTGATAATGGTGGTGAGTCCGACGATGCTAACCACCACACCCGAGAGCGTCGATAACAACGTGCGCGGAGCACCAAGCTCTTCCAAGTAGTATGGGAAGATCGGCGATGGAAGTACGAGCGCTATCTGCGACAACAGAATCATCACAAGCAATACACGTAACTGCTGCGACTGCATCACAAGCGCAATGTTCCCACGCACACGCGTTGTTGTGCGTTGCTCGCTGCGCTGCTGTTCTGTGAGGTGCTTCCAGATGATGTACAGACTCGACAGACACATGGCACCGACAAAGAAGAACACAGAGCGAAAGCCGATCATGTCGCTGATGACGCCACCAATGAGTGGACCAATGATGTTGCCCGCACTGATGGATGTCTGAATTGTACCAAGCGCAACACCTGTTTTCTCCAGCGGCGTCTGCGTGCTCACGAAGGCATTGCTGGCTGCAATGAAGCCGCTGGCTGCCCCTTGAAAGATGCGCAATCCGAGCAGCCACCAGATGTTGGGAGCAAACCCCATCAACGTCATGGCAATGCCGAGTCCGAGAATGGCACGCATGACCATGGTCTTCTGACCATACCGGTCGCCGAGTGCGCCCCATACCGGTGTGAGGAGCGACGAAAACACAAAGGGCGCTGCAGTGATAATACCACTCCACATCGCTGCCTCATGCGCTGGCACTCCGAGATCGCGCACAAAGAGTGGCAGGAATGGGATGCATGCACTCATGCCGATCATGGCAATGAGCTGCGCAACCCATAACACAACAAGATTGCGTTCCCATGGTTCACGCTCGCGCCGCGTGCGCATGAGCGCTACAAGATCCTTCATCAGCCGCGCCAACCTCCGCCGCGCATAATGCGTCGCGACACAACGACTGCACCTGCACCACTTGCGAACATGGCAGCGATGTAGGGCCAATGGTACGGTATGAGATCAGGAAAGAATGCAGCGGTGAGCGAGATCCCAGCAAATGTCCCACCGAGATGCGCCTCGTGTCCGATGTTATCGCCACCCCATCGTGAGCCAACAATCGAGAACACCACAAACGCACATCCTACTACCCACGCAGGCATCGGAATCGGCAGCGGGAACACTGCCATCATCGCGTCAGGCGCAAGCATTGTTGCGGCACCAACGATAGCTGTAACACCACCCGATGCACCAACAGCACGATACGATGGGTTGTTGCGGTGGACAATCAGCGAGGCGAACGATCCAATGACGATGCCGAAGATGTAGATAAGCGCAAAGCGCCACGATCCCATCGCATGCTCGATCCACCGTCCGAACAAGAACAGCGAGAGCATGTTCATCAGTAGGTGCGGATAATCTGCGTGAATCAATCCACTGGTGATGATCCGCCACCACTCGCCCCTTTGACCAAGCACGGCCTCGACATCCATCATCAACTCAGTGAAGATGCGATGGTTCCGAAACGCAACGACCGTGACCGCCGCAGTGGCGATCACGATCGTGAGTGTCATCATCATGATCGAGAGTTCGATCACGGCGTCATCGAGAGAACTGCTTGTGGTGAACGACCAAGACGCTTTTGCAATGCGCTGATCTTCTGCTCCAGCTCCATTGCTGCTTCTTGCGAACGACGGTCTGCTGCGGCCATGGAGTACTTCGAACGAAGACCCTCTGCCTTGGCGAGCGCTCCGTTGAGATCCTTAGCTCGCTCGAGCTTCAACACGTCAAGTTCGTCCATCTTGTAGCTCAACAACGGATCGACACCACGCGTACGCGATGCGATCTGCTGATACGTGGCCTTTGCAATAGCGTAGTTGCCAGCAAGCGATGCAGATTCAGCAAGAAGGAGTTCGGCCTGTGCGCCATCTTCGTTGATGCGCTCACGCTCGCGAATCTCCTTGCTCTTCATGATGTCCTGTGAACTTGCGAGTGCACGCACGCCCATTTGCTGCGCTTCTTCCGGCATGCCGCACATATCGAACAAACGTCCGATCTCGAGTTCGAAGTCGGCTGACAATGGGAAGAGATCGAGCGAGATGAGATCGTTCATCTGCTTGAGCACCTTACCAGCACGAGCTGGATCGTTCTTCGTTGTCAGCAGGTACCGCACATACTTGTAGAACACGTTGCGGTAGTTCATGATGTATCCACGATGCACATCATCGTAGTACACGTTCTTGTTGTTGAGGTTGCGGAACTTCAACCCGAAGTGCTGCGATGTGTACTGCTCTTCAAACGCAAGTGGCTTCATGAGCATGTCGTACATGAACGCATCATCGACGTTGTTCGCCGGCTGCGGTGCTGGGCATACGCGGTATGCCATGCCTTCGAGACGGAGATAGTTCGGTGCCGATGGATTGCCCTGTGATGGACCAAGTCCGACGAATTCATCAGCGTACGATGGATCGCCGATTGATGTACAGAAGTACACTGGACGCTCAAACTTGGTCTGCACGAGAATGTCGCGCACAAGCTTATGCTGCACGCCAATGAAATACTCTGGTGTTCCATCCGCACCTTGACGTCCGGATCCACCTGTGAAGTACCACTTGAACTTGCCGCTCGCAATCACCGATGAATCAGTTGTGAACTTGGCCAGCGTAGCGCGATCCACAGGGATCTCGACCATGCTGCCCGGACCGAATTCATAGGTCAGTGCATTTGGATCTTCTTCAGACACCAACAACTGCTTGTCAGTGAAGCTGAGTGGAATCTTCTTCGCACCGTGTGGCTCACGATTCTTCAGCTGCTCGATGTACCACAGGGTTTGACCAAGCGAGAGGTTCACGACGCGTACGTCTTGACGCACACCAGCAACGTCTTGCAAGTACCACACAGGGAACGTGTCGTTGTCGCCGTTGGTGAAGACGATTGCGTCCTTCTCCAGCGATTGCAGGATGTTGTATGCGTAGTCGAATGCGAGGTAATTACCAGCACGTGAGTGCGTGAACCAGTTCTGTGTTGCAAGGTTCAGCGGTGATACCACGAGCAGCGCTACAAGTCCACCACCAACGGCAGCGACATTGTTCTTGAGCTTCTCGAGGATCGCAAACGCACCCATGCCTACCCACATCGCATACACCATGAATGACGCGACGTAGAAGTAGTCACGCTCGCGTGGCTGCGGGTTCTGTTGATTCTGCTGAATTGCTGCAAGCACGCCTGTCATCAAGAACAGAATCAAGTAGATGGTGGCCATCTTCTTGTCGCGCGAGAAATGCAGCACAAGTCCGACCAAGCCGAGGATCAGTGGGATCGCCCAGTAGTTGATTGGGAAGTGATCGCCAAAGCCGTTCTTGTGGTTGTACACTTCAACCGTCTTCGCATCTGTAAATGGCGAATACGCCGGCGCATCTTGGACGTCGCTCACGCGACCCATGAAGTTCCAGAGGAAGTAGCGGATGTACATCTGGTTGATCTGGTAATCCCACATGTACTCGAACTCAGCACTGCTGTAGCGCGACTTCCCATCGGTCTTCCAATTGCCGAAGTCAGGCATCTGCATGCGTGCACCGTCCTTGCGCGTGACAACCTTTACCGGCGGACGCTGCCATGGACCGTACTTGAGGTAGTTGTTGACGAAGCGTTGCTCCGACTGATAACGACGCGGCCACGATGGCGCTTCGCCGTACTGTTCACGACCAAGGTAGCTGACAAGCTTCGAGAAATCTTCTGGCTTATTCTCATTCATCGGTGGATTCGAATTCGCACGTACCAGGATGTGGCCGTACGTCGAGTATCCAAGCACAATCAACAGAATCGACGATGCAATGAGCGAAAGAACACCATGGTTGGTCTTCTTACCATAGTACACACCAAAGCCGGCAAGAAGCAGCAAGCCAATACCGATCAGCGTGAACAGCCCATTACCCTCGACCAAGAACTCACGCGCGTCGTTCTTAAACGGAAGATTTCCAGCGAACAGCGCAGGAAGCTTCATGATCACCAGCGTGTACACCACATAGAATGTCACGAGGCCGATACCAATCGTCATCAACAACGTGCTCGTCTTGAACGGATACTTGCGGAGATAGATCAGCAGCACAAGCGAGAAGATCGTAAGGATCGACAGCAAGTGCACGCCGATTGACAGACCAATCATGTAGGCAATCAAGAGCAGGTACTTCTCACTACCCTCTTCATCGGCCTTCTCGTTCCACACCATCATCAGGTGAACGATGATCGCCACGAAGAGCGACGATGCTGCGTACACTTCAGACTCAACAGCATTGAACCAGAACGTATCTGTGAAGGTGTACGTCAGCGCCGCAACAAAGGCAGAACCATACACCAATAGTGCGTTCTTCAGATCACCAAGATCTTCTGTGAAGAAGTTGCGGATCACGCGTACCGTGATCAAATACAGGAGCACCACAGTGAATGCACTGGCGACAACACTGACAAGGTTGATTCGCCAACCTGGATCGCCGAAGGGCAACAGGTGAAACAGCTTGCCAAGCATCAGGAAGAGCGGCGCACCTGGTGGGTGTGGAACCTGTTGCTGTACGGCAGCCGCGGTAAACTCACCACAGTCCCAGAACGGAACTGTTGGCTGTACCGTTAGCAAAAACGTAATGAGCGCAACAAGGAATGCGATCGATGCGAACGCATAGTGCAGTGATCGATTGGTGTTCTGCATGGTCCTTAGCGTAACGTGGATATGAAAGTGCAAAAGTACGACATCACGAACCGAGAACAGCCCTTCCAACGGCAGCCGCCCCAATGAGTCCGGCCTGCGAGCCGTACTTCGCTGGGAGCACCTCGAGATGTGCTGCAATCGTTGGAATTGCTCGTCGCTTCATGGTGGCCCGAATAGTATCGATCACGAAGGGGGCTTGGGCAACGCCTCCACCGATGACAACAACACGTAGACCCAACACGGCTAGTGCAGAACAGAGTCCGAGTCCGATGATTCGGCCCGCTTCACGCAGCACCGCATCGTT
>JAURNF010000221.1 GCA_030830285.1 Candidatus Kapaibacterium sp. | reverse complement strand
GAGGTTCGAGCGTATCCATCGAACATGGTTGCCCGGATCAATTCCATCATGCTGATGAAGAACCTTGGAACACTAGAAGAAGCTGAAGCCGTTGCAAAGGCGCGCGAAATCACGACGTCTATTCGACAAGTACGTTCTCCACTTGAAGCCATTGCAATCGCTCAGGCATACGAGATGCAGGGACGCAGCGAAGATGCGCAGAAAGTGATGATGGATGCAGGTGCTCGGTTCCCACGGTCAATCGTCGAAGAGCAGATTGCACTGAGTAAGCTTGGTGCCGCTCAGTCTGCAGATCAGTTCATGCAGATGGCATCAGATCACCTGAAGGCATGGCCTGACTCCTATGCACGACAGAACCTTGTGAATGCTGTGATCGATGCAGCGATGAAGCAGCGCACGATGCAGCAACTTGCGCGCTTCTTTGAGCAAACCCCAGGGTTGTACGCGATGTCGTATCACCAAGCGGTGAATTATGTGGGAGCCGTTGATTCACTTCAACCAACAGCACTTGCCCTTGTTGATGCCGGAATCAAGGCAGCTACGAATAGCGAGATCAAGCCACCTTCCTACGGAACATCGGAATGGAACGAGGAGCAACGTATTGCAACTTCGGAACTCCGATTTGTCGAAGGGGCAATCTTGCGCGCACGTAAGCAAACCGATAAGGCGATTGCCTCGCTGGAGCAGAGTTGCGCTATCGGTGGCACACAAACAGAGAAGGGGTGCTATGAGATGTTGATTGGTCTGTATCGTGATCAACAGCTCACCGAAAAGGCACAAGCAATGGCTGAACTTGCGATTCGACAGGGAGCATCCACACAAGGAATCCTTGAAGCATATCGCATGATTCTTGCACAGTCCGGCCTGGACTCTGTCGAGATCAACAAGCGTGAGACAGCATTGCGGCAATCTGGGAGAACCGTGCTCGCTCAGCGTGTGGTGCGCGAAATGCTCAATCAACCATTGATCGATGGCACCTTCGCCACGCTCGATGGAGCGCCGATGAAGATCTCTGACTGGAAGGGTAAGGTTGTGATCCTTGACTACTGGGCTACGTGGTGTGGCCCATGTCGACAGTCATTCCCGAGTCTGCAGAAATTGTATGAGCGCTACAAGACAAACCCTAACGTCGTGTTCGCAGTTGTGAATGTATGGGAACGCACTGACGATCGCGCAAAGACTGTGCGTGACTTCCTGAAGTCAAACGCAACACTCACGTTCCCTATGTATATCGACGAAAAGGATGAAGTCGTGCGCAAGTACGGCGTAACGGGCATTCCGACAAAGTTCTACCTCGGTAAGGACGGGCGCGTGCAGTTCAAAGAGGTAGGCTTCACACCGGAAGAGCAATTCCTAGAAGATGCTACGACCAGGATTGAAGCGCTTCTTGCTCAGTAACGAGCCTACACAAACAAGCAACCAGAGCTGCCGGTCCATGGCTCCGTGTTGTATCGAGCACCCATGTATGTCCCGCGTCCAGTGCGCGCCAGCGACATTACAGGTATTGGTTCAGTGCTACGGTCGGGCCAGAGACACATAATCCGTATCTCGACTGCATTGTTGCCATATGGAGTTGGAACGCAGCGTGCGTACTCTACACGCTCCTGGAGTATCCAGGTATGTCGTTGATCCATTGGCACCGCGAGAATGTCTGATTCACGGG
The DNA here is from genome assembly GCA_030830285.1 of Candidatus Kapaibacterium sp. Lineage (GTDB taxonomy): Bacteria > Bacteroidota > Ignavibacteria > Kapaibacteriales > Kapaibacteriaceae > UBA10438. The sequence goes on along the minus strand of JAURNF010000221.1, from coordinate 1,783 downwards.
GAGCAACCACGACACCCTTTCCCGCGAACGCGTAGAGTGGCTTGAGAACGTGTCTCGAGAGATCAGGAGGAAGGTGATCGAGTTCGTTCAGGAACTGCGATGTAGGAACCGACGCGTGACGCAGGTATGGCATCGTGGCCTTGCTCATCAGATAGAACCAGTTCGGATGTCCAGCCCACTCGATATCAAGTGCGTCATTCCACGAGAAGTCTAACTCCACGTTCTTCTCAGTAAGCTCGTCAACGATGGCACGGTTAAAGACTCGCCGTACCTCATGTTGGCGTCCTTGGGGGTCGGTATGGACAAGACGCCTGCCCTGACGAGCTACGTCACGAATGTTGCACGTCTGCAGTCCAATCAACTGCTCAAGCGCAAGGAAATCTGGTTGTGTCTTTTGCTCGAGCGGATCTAACTCAAGCAATGCAACTGCGTCGGGACGCTGACTTCCATAAATGCACTCACGCAATAGGGCCGTGTACTCGTCGTACGTCAATTGAGAACAGAACGGAGTCGTATTCTCAAGCTCATAGACGTTTTGCATCTGCGTAGTATAGAACAGCTGATACCCGAAGAGTGACGGGAACCCTTGCAATTCAATGAGCTTCGGTGCAAATGTTCCATCCTCGCCCTGTGTGATAGCGAAGTCCACGACTGCGAACAGTGGTCGATTCGGGGCATTTGGGACACACGCTGACGCAGGAATGCTCTGCGACATTGTTTCAATCACAGCGGGATTGCAGCATTGCATGGTCAGTGCAATCGCAGCTTCTTCTAGTTGAGTACGAAGAGCATGCGAAACAAAGATTGGCATCTCACAGATGCGAAAGTGAATCTTTGTTCCAAGTAGCTGCTCAAGCTGCGTGCAGACTCGTTCGTGCGTCGCTTCACTGACGCGGTTGATGAAGTCCTGTTGGAGATCTGATCTCACCCTGCATACCGCAGTCGTCCTGCGGTAAAGGTTGCTTGGACGGTTACATCATCAGGAATACGTTGATCATCTGCGGCGATATCATGTGAGATCACCACTAGATCAGCATCATACCCAACCTCGATACGACCTCTGCGATACTCCATGCCGCTTGCACAATGAGCCGTTGCTGTATACACATCAAGCGCTTCCGTGGTTGTGATGCGCTCTGCACTGCACCAGGCAACGGTGTGACCAAGTGGTACTCGATCGACGAAGGCACGGAGACCTTCAAGGACAGACGGTGATTCAATCGGAGCGTCAGATCCACCTGTCACTGTCACGCCAGCTGACAACAGCGAACGCCAGCGATAGGACCACGACAAACGATCGGGACCAAGGCGCTTTTCAGCCATGGTTGCATCACTGAGGCAATGACTTGATTGCACGCATGCAAGAACGTTCAACTCTGCAAAACGCTGTATGTCCTCTGGAGCAACATGCTGAGAATGTTCAATGCGAAGGATCATGTCGGATCCTCCAGGTAATGCTCGTATCGCGCTGTACGCATCAAGCACATTGCGAACGGCTGCATCACCGATTGCATGCACCGCAATACACGGCCATCCGGCATCAACGATTTCGATCATGCGATCGGTAAGGTCGGACACCGATAGGAGTTCAATACCGCAATTGGATGAATCGTCAGCGTACGGTGTTCTTAGAAAGGCTCCACGTGAACCCAGCGCACCGTCTGCAAACAACTTCACACCTGCAAGTCTGTGAAGTTCTCCACCGGCAGGCAGCAAGCCGTCGCGCGCCCATTCCCGATGCTGACCACGGACGAAACTCTGGATCCGAACAGGCAGGTGACCG
>JAURNF010000220.1 GCA_030830285.1 Candidatus Kapaibacterium sp. | reverse complement strand
CAGGTTCGATCAATGCTCATCCGCACTCCCGATACGATGGCTCGCGAATGGTCGGCGTATCGTGGCGCACTCTACGGTGCATCATCGAATTCAATGTTGAGCGCCTTTATGCGTCCACGGCAGCGCTCTGTCGACGTACGGAATCTTTGGTATGTTGGTGGCAGTGCTCATCCCGGTGGAGGGATTCCACTTGTGGCAACCAGTGGAATGATCGCCGCCGACTGTATTCTTCGAACGTTATAACATCACCACACTCTCATCCTTCATGTCCACCTCATCTCAACGTCGATCTGTGTCTCATTTGCTGATTGCCCTTGCTGTGTGCTCCGCGGCATTCCTCGCTTCATGCGCGTCGCTGTCGAACATCAGCAGCTCGCTCATGAACGTCAAGCCCCTGCAGTTTAAGATTCGGGGTATCTCGGGTATGCGGATCGGATCTATCGACATCGCGTCGAAGACCTCGCTCACAAGCTTCTCAATACAAGAAGCGCTTGCACTCAAGAATCTCGTCGCATCGAAGTCGATGCCAGTGACCTTCGTGCTCACGGTTGAGGCCATGAATCCAAACGCTGGGAACAACGGACTCAAGAGCATCCCTCTTACGTTGGAGGATCTCCAGTGGCGGTTGCTCATCGACGGACGTTCTACGATTACTGGTGGATTGGACCGACCACTTGAGATTGCTGGCAACAACGGCACTACATCGATCCCGTTGACGGTGTCGATGGACCTCATGCAAACATTCAGCGACCGCGATCTCCAAAGCTTGATTAACCTCGCATGCTCGCTGGGCGGAGCAAACGGCTCAACCACATCAGTAGCCCTGGACGCACTTCCTGTTGTAAGCTCACCGCTCGGTAAGCTCACATCGGACAAGCGTATCATGATTGTCGATAAGGAGTTCCGCGGTAAGTAAATGGAAGCTCTCATCATCATTCTCGCCGTGGCACTCAGCGGCATCATTGAGTATCTCGCTGCCGCCGTAATTCATCTGCCGCTAGCCGTCGTTGCGACACTAGCAGAAGAGGGATCGAGCACCGGCATCAATCTTAAACGCGCACTTGACGATCCCAACGAGACGCGACTCGCACTTTCGCTTGTTGATGGACTTGTGCTCATCATCGCCGGCACGATTCTCGCGATCAAGCTTGTGCTTGATCCCGACATTGTATTCGTCGAGCAATACCTCATGGAAATCGTCATCCTTGAAGTAGGAGTCATGATTGTCAAGGTGGTCGCAAGTGCTTTAGGTGAGCGTACCGTTGATCGCGCCCTGCAGTTTGTTAGTGCCGGCGTTCGTACGGTCAGCATCTTCGCGACACCGTTCGTATGGGCGCATCGCGCCTTGCTCGCATTGACCAAACCACGGACGCGTGAAGAAGAAGAGGAAGAAGCACGCGAGGAGCTCGAGGCTCTCGTAGAAACAGCGCGTGAAGAAGGTGCGCTTGATGCAGGCGAGTATCGCATCATGACCAACATCATGCGACTGAGCAGCATCGAAGTGTCTGACGTCATGACGCCCCGCACCGTGGTGTCGTCACTCAGCGCAGAGCAAACCGTTGAGGACGTGATCAAGCATCCCGAGTTGCAGATGTTCTCGCGAATGCCCGTGTACGACGGAGCCGATCTCGATGCCGTTGTTGGCTACGTCATGACGAAGGACATCCTCCGCGCGGCGCTCGCAGGACGCAACAGTGTGCAGTTAGCGAAGCTCAAGCGCGATGTGTCATTCATCCCAGAGAACATCTCGCTCGACCAAGCGCTGGAGCAGTTTCTCCAGAAGCGACAGCATGTGTTCATGGTGGTCGATGAGTACGGCGGAGTGGAAGGGCTCATCACCATGGAGGATGTGCTCGAGACAATGCTCGGCGCCGAGATCATCGATGAGGCCGATCACGTTGTCGACTTGCGTGCGCTTGCCAAGCAGCGACGCGACGCACGTATTGCGCAGTACGCTCAAGGCACGTAACCCACGTTTGGTTAGCGCAGGACCTTGATCGAGGTGAACTCGCGCATCCCAACTACCCCAAGCTCACGTCCATACCCACTGTCCTTCACCCCACCGAAGGGCAACCGCATATCACTGCGCACGAAGTCATTCACCGCTACAGTGCCGCACTGAAGTTGTGCTGCGATTGCTGATGCACGCGAGGCATCGTGTGTAAAGACAGCTGCGGCTAGGCCGTAGCGACTATCGTTGGCCAGCGCAATGGCCTCGGCATCCGTTGTAAACGACCATACACCTGCGACCGGACCGAACAGCTCTTCACGAAAGAGCGGCGAAGTGGTCGAAGCATCAACAAGCAGCATCGGCGCAACGTACCATCCGTGTGCCGGCATCTCGGCCGCGGTGCGACGCGTTGCGATGCGTGCTCCTTGCGCTACCGATCGGTCGACTTGATCAAGCAGACCATCTCGCAAGTCGCGTCTTGCCATTGGTCCGATGTCCGTTGCTTCATCCAAGGGATCGCCAACACGCAACGCATCAAATGCTTGAGCAAGACGCGCAATCACGTCGTCGTAGATCGACGCGTGGACGAGAAATCTCTTTGCAGCGATGCAACTCTGACCACTGTTCACCATACGTCCACGCACGCATGCATCAACCGCACGTGCAACATCTGCATCATCACAGATGATGTACGGATCGTTGCCACCTAGTTCAAGAATCGACTTCTTCACTGCTGCGCCAGCGAGGGCAGCTACCGCCGAACCACCACGCGCTGATCCCGTGAACGTCACAGCTCGAATCCGTGGATCAGCGATCATGTCTGCAACAGCATTCTCATCGACACGCACGCTTTGCACTAGGTCAGCTGGCACTCCCGCTTGATGCAAGAGCGACACCATGAGCTCTGCACTCGCCATCACATTCGGTGCGTGTTTCAGCACAACGGCATTTCCTGCAAGCATCGCAGGAGCTGCAAACCGAATGAACTGCCATAACGGGAAGTTCCACGGCATGATGGCCAGGACAACACCCATCGGTTCGTAGAGCAGTTCTGCGCGCGTGCCGTCAACATCAATCCATTCCGAACGAAGAACGTCCTCGGCAATTGATGCCAGGTACCTGCATGTAGCTGAGCACTTATCGACTTCGGCACGAGCTTGCGTCAACGGCTTGCCCATCTCCTCAGTCATCAACCGCGCAAGCTTTTCACGTTGAGCATCCAACACCTCGGCGATGCGCATCACAACATCACGTCGCGCCGCTGGAGATGTCGATGCCCATGTGCAACTTGCATCGACCGCTAACCGTAGAACGCCGTGCACGTGTTCGTCGGTGTGTTCGTCAAATGTTGCCACCACCGATTCAGTGGCTGGATTCACGCTCGTAAACTTCATATCACAAAGCTACACTCGCCTACATGGAACTCCTCGTCACACCCGATGTGATTATCTCGCTCATCACGCTGACAATCCTCGAGATCGTCCTCGGTATCGACAACATCATCTTCATTTCGATTCTCGTTGGACGCTTGCCCGAGCGCGATCAGGCCAAGGCTCGAACAATTGGACTTTCACTTGCCCTCGTGCTCCGCATCATCTTCCTGTTCGGCGCTACGTGGATTGCTCAGCTTACCACCGACCTCATCACTACTCCTGCGATCTTCGGCATCATCCCATCGGTCGGCTTCAGCGGTCGCGATCTGATTATGCTTGCTGGAGGATTGTTCCTTCTTGCCAAGGCTACATCCGAGCTGCACGCGAAGCTCGAAGGCAATGAGCATGAAGGCAGCGCGAAGGCAACCGCGTCGTTTGGATCAATGATCGCCCAAATCATCGCCCTGGATCTCGTGTTCTCGATCGATTCCGTGATCACCGCCATTGGCCTCACGCAGCACTTCTGGGTGATGGTTGTCGCCGTAATCATCTCCGTCGGCGTCATGCAGCTCAGTGCAGGCAGCATCTCCCGGTTCATCCATCGCCATCCAACGGTGAAAGTGCTCGCTCTGGCCTTCCTTATCATGATCGGCACGCTTCTGGTGGCAGAGGGTTTTGAAGTGCACGTTCCGAAGGGCTACGTGTACTTTGCGATGGCCTTCTCCATGGGTGTGGAGTTCCTCAACATGCGCCTCCGGGCACGATCAGTGGCCGCTCCGGTTGAGCTTCGCCAGCCCCCGTATCAAGGGTAACAACGTTTTTTCTTGCTATTCGTCCCCTCCGTGACCTATTATAGCTGAACTCTGCACATGGCACGAAAGGGGACCTATGGCCAAGAAGACCACGCCCAAGAATCCTGCATCTACACTCGACGCATCGGCGATGTTCGACGTTCTGTACCGCTTTCCGGAGCAGGTAAAGGAAGCCGTCAGCATCGGCGAAAGCGCGCCCCTGTGGCGACAGCAAGCAACATCTAACCGCTTTGCATTCTTCGGGTTAGGCGGATCTGCCATTGGCGCAGACCTACTCCGCAGCTATGCCGGCGCTACCGTCGGTGCGGACCATCTCAACATGTCTGTGCATCGCGGATACAACGTCCCTGGATGGCTGGATTCGGACACAAACGTTGTCTGCGCGAGCTACTCTGGCGAAACCGAGGAAACACTCTCGGCCTTCGATGAAGCTCGCAAGCGCACCATGCGCATCCTTTGCACGACCACTGGCGGGTCGCTCGGCAAGCGTGCAGTGACGTACGGCATGCCGATTATTAACATTCCTCCGGGCCTCCAGCCACGCTGCGCAATCGCCTATGCATTCTTCCCGCTCCTCACAGTGATGACGCGGTATGGGGCATTCGATGCCCGCGCAGGACGTGTCAATGCGAAGGGAATCCGCGAGATCCTCGCACACACGGAAGAAATGCGCGACGTCTACGCGTCGACCACGGCCAAGAACCCAGCGCTCCAAATCGCAAAGAAGCTTGCTGGCACATATCCAGTGATCTACTCTGCTTCAGATCGTCTTGACGCTGTCAACCTCCGCTGGCGCGGTCAGATCCAGGAAAACGCCAAGCAGGTAGCCTTTGGCAATCTGCTCCCGGAAATGAACCACAACGAGATCAATGGTTGGCAACATCCGAAGGGCAAGACCAAGGGCTTCTCCGTTGTCCTGCTGCGCGATCCAGAAGACCACAAGCGCACGCAATTGCGCTTCGATGCGCTCAAGGATATCATCAAGGGAAGCGTTGCGGACGTACAGACGCTCGAGGGTAAGGGCAGCACGCTGCTTGGACGTATGTTCTCGCTGATCTACCTCGGCGATTGGGTGAGCTGGCACTTGGCGGTGTTGAATAAAACCGATCCAACGCCGGTACCGGTAATCCAGCAGCTCAAGACGCGCTTGGCCAAGGCGCGCTAACCCCCAGCTAATACAACAACTTCCATTCCCTCGAGGCAGATTCGCGTCGAGGGGATGCTTTTTGGTGGTTTTTGCCTATCTTTGAGGCCCGCTCATTTTTGAGTCAGATATGGCTACAGCAAAGAAAACAGCCAAGAAGGCAGTGAAGAAAGCTGAAGGCGACGTCGCCGAAGCTCCCAAGAAGACCAAGCGTAAGGCGAAATACATCGTGTTGTATTCGCCGTTCTTGATGCGCGATACAAAGCACGAGCTTATTGGCGAACCAGTCGAAACCGACAATGGACGTCAGCAATGGGCTCGCTGTTCTGTAAGCCATCACTCACAGCTTGTGAATCTTGATGCACTCGCCGCTTCGGCAGAGAAGAAGGTTACCGAAATCAAGCTTGCACGTGAGGACTCGAAGGAGTACTCACCGAAGAGCGAGTACAAGGTAGGCGATGTGATTTACCACAAGACGTGGGACGATGTTGGCATCGTTCGCGCGAAGGAAGTCATGTCGAACGGACGCGCTTCGATGCTCGTTCACTTCGAGAAGAACAAAGAAAAACGCCTCGTCGAAAACTTCAAGTAATCTCTTTTTTCAGAAGGATCTCCCGTGATCGGAGTTACAATCCAGAGCAACGAGTCCATCGACCGTGCACTTCGCCGCTTTAAGAAGAAATACGAGCGCTCAGGCGTTCTGCGCGAATTCAAGAAGCGCGCATTCTTCGTTAAGCCGAGCGTTGAGCGTCGCATGTCTCGTATGAAGGCGGCACGCCGTCAGCATCGCGCTCAAATGGAACAAGAGTAAGATTCGGCATCTATGCTACCGAAGGCGCTTCGCATTTGCGAGGCGCCTTTTTGTGCTTCAAGCCGTACCCGCGCTTGCGTCCCACGACTGAATTTCCGCAGCGTCGCTAAAGGGTAGTCGATCCGTACCGATGATCTGATACTCTTCATGCCCCTTCCCCGCCACAAGTACGATGTCGCCAGCACTTGCTGACGCCAATGCAGATCGGATCGCAGTCCGTCGGTCCTCGATAATCGACACGCGGTCGATGGCCGGACCTTCGATGCCACCCACAATGTGACGGATGATGTCTGCGGGTTGCTCCGATCGTGGATTGTCGCTGGTAACGATAACGGAGTCGGCAAGCTCCGCAGCAATACGCCCCATTTCAGGACGCTTGCCACGATCACGATCGCCGCCGCACCCAAACACAACATGAATGCGCGCGTGTTTCGACCGCGCGAGATCGCGTAAGACGATCAGTGCATTCTCGAGGGCATCTGGTGTATGCGCATAGTCAACTACACCTACTGCGCCCGTTCGAAGCGGATACCGTTCCATACGGCCAGCCGGTCCAGTGACGTTGGCAATGAGAGCGACAACGCGCTCTGATGGCATGCCATCGAGCATGCATAACGCTGCGCATAATGCGGCATTCATCACGTTGAAACCGCCGAGCAGCTTTGTTGTCAGCTCAACGCGTGCAGGTAGCATCGCGAGATCTGATCGTTGCCTCACCAATACGAAGGTGGCTCCGTGGAGACCAAGCTCTACGTCGACGATGCGGACTTCTGCATCTGGCCCCATACCTACCGTCACAGCGCGTTCGGCTACGCAATTGCGCTTCATGTACGGCGTCCACTCGCTGTCAGCATTGAACACCGCCGATGCATCTACCGGAAGCATGTCGAAGAGACGCTTCTTCGCACGCGCATAGTTCTCGAGCGTTTTGTGATAATCGAGATGATCGCGCGTCAGGTTGGTAAACACTGCGCCACGGAAGTCGACGCCCCACACGCGATGTTGATCCAGCGCGTGCGAACTCACCTCCATGCATACCGTCGACACGCCGTGATCGCGCATATCAACGAACAAATCAGCCAACGCATGCGCGTGCGGCGTTGTGTAGTTGGTGGTATGTGTTACCCCGCCATAGCGATTACCCGTGGTTCCAATGAACCCAACGCGATGTTGATCAGCGCGGAACATCTGCTCAAGCAGTGTCGCACACGTTGTCTTACCGTTGGTGCCCGTTACGCCGTACACACGCATTCCGCGCGCAGGGTAGGAGCAGATCTCTTGCACAAGCTGTGCATAGGCATGGCGTGCATCAGGCACGACAACCACAGGAACCGACATTGCAACGTCTGGTGCGCGCTCTACGACAAGGGCAATAGCACCGTTGGCAACAGCGGCTTCCACCACAGAATGTCCGTCGAAGTTGGACCCGCGAACGGCAACAAAAATCCAGCCGGGACGCACCGATCGTGAATCGGTGGTTACATCAACCCGTCCGGGTAGCGCGAGGAGATCGTTGAGTGTCATCACCGTGAATTTACAACGAGATTCTCTGCAGATTTGTACGAATGGAACTGTTCGATTTTCTCGCGTATCGATTGCAACAACCTCTTCCGGGACTTGCTGCACATCGGTTGTTTTTTCCTGACGAGATGGCAACGATTTCGCGCATCGCTGAACCTCCAGCTGATGCACGCAAGAGTGCCGTGCTTGTGCCACTGATCCGTAAAGATTCAGCATGGCCATCGGTGTTGTTTACGGTACGCAGCGAGCAGCTTAAGCATCACACTGGACAGATTTCATTCCCCGGTGGACGTCTCGATCCGCATGAAGGTGCCCTCGATGCGGCCCTTCGTGAGTTTCACGAAGAGGTCGGCATTGTGCGTGAGGCGGTACATGTGCTCGGCGAACTATCACCGATCTACATACCGCCATCACATAGCGCCGTCACGCCAATTGTAGGTGTGATTGATCAAGCCTCACATTGGCCAATCAACCAAGCGGAAGTGCAAGAAGTCATCGAGGTACCGCTGTCGCACTTTCTCGATCCAACATCACGCTCAATGGCCACACGCGAGGTATTCTCACGTCCGATGGACGTGCCGTTTTGGAACATTCATCCGCGCATCCCGCTCTGGGGCGCCACTGCGATGATCCTCAGCGAGCTCGTTG
>JAURNF010000219.1 GCA_030830285.1 Candidatus Kapaibacterium sp. | reverse complement strand
GGCATCACCACACTCTTCGCAGCGTGGATCGTGTCATACATGCGCAAGCATCTCTATGCACGTACGCTCGTGAAGGGTAATGTTGCAACGATTCAATTCCAGATCGGATTTTCGATCCTCTTTATCGTTGCGCTATTGCTCGGATAACGCACGGACTTCATCGATGATGTGGAAGCTCCCGCAGGCAACTGTGGGGGCTTCTTTCGTAATGGCCTGGGCGTAGGCTTCCGCGATGCTCGACGACGATGTCACGGTAGAAAAGCCTATTGCGTGGGCTCGCGTAACAAGTTCATCAACGGGCATGCTTCGTGGAATGTGCGGCGAGCAGCAATGCAACGTATGTGCTATCGGCAACAACGCATGGAGCATTCCATCAACGTCCTTGTCAGACATCGCGCCAAAGACTACCTGGAAGGATCGTTCTGGGTGATCTGCTGCACGAAGTGTTTCGACAAGTGCGCGTAGTCCGCCGGGGTTATGCGACACGTCGTGTACAATCACGGGATCAGACTGAATGAGTTCGCAACGAGCGGCGAGTCCGGTGGTTGCACGCACGCGTCGCAGACCTTGATCGATGTGGTGTTCTTCGATGTGGTAGGTGGAGCGAAGTGCGGGAAGCGACGTAAGTACCGTTGCGATGTTTCGCGTTTGGTGGACTCCCGCGAGATCCGTCATCATGTAGCGAAGCTCATCGTCTGAAGTAACGGCCACAGACATATGAAGATCAGGAAGGATGCGATCGCATCGTACGTCGATCACATCTTCAGCGAACACGATTGGTGCGCGCTCACGTTCGGCCTTGCGAACAAACACCGAGCGCACATCGTCGCCATGGTGTCCCACCACTACTGGTGTCTCTGGCTTGATAATGCCTGCCTTCTCACCCGCGATTGCAGGTAGTGTTGTGCCAAGGTATTCCATGTGGTCCATATCGATCTGTGTGATGATCGACAGGAGAGGTTGCACAACGTTTGTTGCATCAAGACGTCCACCAAGGCCAGTCTCAAGTACTACAATGTCGACGCGGCGATCTGCGAAGTACTGCAGAGCCATCGCTGTCGTCACCTCGAAAAACGTTCCGCCAATGTCACGTGCTGTTGCCATCAACGGCACGGCATACCGAGCAATCTCTTCGTCACTGATCGGAACGCCATCGATGCGGATGCGCTCTCTGAAATGCCGCACATGCGGTGACGTGTAGAGTCCGGTGCGGTAGCCTGCATGTGTAAGGATCGATGCCAGCATCGAACATGTTGAACCCTTGCCGTTGGTTCCTGCAACATGGATCACCGGCAGACGCAAGTGTGGGTCATCGATCGATTCGCATAGCGTTGTGATACGTTCCAGCCCCGGCTTGATGCCGGCATGGAATGTCATTGCAAACAGTTCGTCGAGAATGTTCTGAAGATCCATGGGTGCAATCTACGAAGTGGTATAAACGACAACGGCTCGCCGAAGCGAGCCGTTGATGCTATCTACTCGATCAGTGAGAATTACTCAGCGATTGGCTCGCTGTCCTCAAGATCTTCGATTGTCGTAGCGCCAGATGCAGAACCGTCGGCGTTGTACTTATCTGCATTCGGAACTGGATGGTTTGCGTTGTATGTCGCAACTTCTTCTGCTGAACGAGTGCGGAGGTACTCGACGACGGACAGAACGATCTTCTTCTGCTCCTTGTCGAACTCAACAACCTTGAGTGGAAGGTTATCGCCAGCGTTGAAGAACTCTGCGATGTTGCGAACCGGTGCGAACGAAAGCTGTGACACTGGGACGAAGCCGTCAACGCCTTGTGGCATTTCGACGATCACACCCTTGTCGATCAGGCGAACGATCTTGCCTTCTGTTTCTGTGCCAACACCGAACTCACCCTCGAAGATATCCCATGGGTTCTCGCTGATTTGCTTGTGACCAAGGGAGATACGGCGGTGCTCGTTGTCAACAGCAAGTACGACGACATCGATCTCGTCGCCCTTCTTCACGAACTCACCCGGATGACGGATCTTCTTTGTCCATGAGAGGTCAGAGATGTGCACGAGGCCATCAACGCCTGGCTCGAGTTCAATGAACACGCCAAAGTTTGTGAGGTTGCGAACAGCGCCCTTATGGACCGAACCGATTGGGTACTTGGCCATCAGGTCGTTCCATGGATCTGGCTCGAGCTGCTTCATGCCAAGTGCAAGCTTGCGCTCGCCCTTATCGATGTTCAGAACAACAGCGTCGACCATTTGGCCGAGCGACACCACTTGTGATGGGTGCTTGACGTGCTGTGTCCATGACATTTCGCTGATGTGGATCAGGCCTTCGACGCCCTTCTCGATTTCGATGAATGCACCGTAGTCTGTCAGCGATACGACCTTGCCGCGAACCTTTGTTCCTGGCTCGTACTTCTCGCCGATCTGATCCCATGGATGCGATGTCAGCTGCTTCATGCCCAGCGAAATGCGCTTGCGGTTCTCGTCGAAATCGAGAACAACAACCTTGACTTGCTGGTCGAGCGTGACGATTTCGCTTGGGTGTGCAACGCGACCCCATGAGAGGTCTGTGATGTGCACGAGGCCGTCAACACCACCAAGGTCGACGAATACACCGAAGTCGGAGATCGCCTTGACTGTGCCTTCGAGAACGAGACCCTTCTCGAGCATTTCGAGGATCTTGCCGCGCTGCTCTGCGAGTTGCTCTTCGAGGAGCACCTTGTGCGAAACGACAACGTTCTCGCTTGGGTGGTTGACCTTTACAACACGTACGTCGATTGTGCGACCAACCCATGCGTCGAAGTCGCGAACTGGGCGAACATCGATCTGTGAACCTGGGAGGAACGCTTCGATACCAAGAAGGTCTACAACCATACCGCCCTTGATGCGGCGAAGGATGCGAACCTGTGTTACTGTCTGTGTTTCTGCAAGCTTGAGAATCTCTTCCCATGTCTTCATGAAGTCAGCACGACGGCGGCTGAGCATCAGGCGGCCTTCGCCGTCCTCGATCTTCTCAACGAATACGTCAACGACTTCGCCTGGGGCGAGTAGTTCTGCGCCAACGAACTCAGCACGTGGCACAACACCAAGTGACTTGAATCCGATGTCGACCAGGATCTCGTCCTTCGTGACCGATACCACAGTGCCGTGCACCATGTCGTCAGCCTTGAGTGTTGAGACCTTTGTGTCGAACAACTGCAAGAATGCATCGTCGTTCATTGCCGATCCGTCAAGCTCGCCGCTCAAGAGAGCTGCGATAGCTGAACGCTTGGCTGTAAGTTCAGGCGCTACCGATGGTTGTGCCGAAGCAGCTGCGACGGTCTCCATGGTGACGTCCTTTGTTGCTTCGGGTGTCTGTTCCGACATACAAAAAACTCCTTGTTCAGGCGGCAACGTGACCCTGTCGCTGCGCATGAACCAGTAGGGATAGTTCAACAAAAAATTGGGTCAAATAGAGAACGGCAAAGATAGGGAAAAACCCCGTCCAACCGGTATCTGCTGGGATGGGGGAGTGGGTGTAACTTTGCCATGGAATTCTGTGTTCTACTGCGACCACATCATCACCCCGGGATACCCACATGGAATGGTTCGATGCATTTGAGGAGCTTATGACCTCCATCGACCGATATTTCGACGAGCACGGAGCGCCGCCCCACGAGGTAGCCGTGTCGCCGCAGCTCTATGCCTGGCTGTCGGACATTCGACGGGAATCCTCGACGTTGTCGGGGGAAGACCCTGGTGATCTGGCCGAAATCCCCACTGCGCACGGGCCGGTGCGACTCGTCATCGACGAGGCACTTTCGGCGTTCGAGATCGTCCCGAGCTAAGCCACAACCAAAACGCAGTTCCTCCGTAACTTTCGCCCCTGAGCGCCCATAGCTCAGTTGGATAGAGCAGCAGCCTTCTAAGCTGCGGGTCGCAGGTTCGATTCCTGCTGGGCGCGCGTCGTTTTTCTGCATACTTCCGAGGTTGAACATGGGCTACATGAGTGGGTTTGGCAATGATGTTGCCACCGAGGCCATTGCCGGAGCACTTCCGGATGGACGGAATTCACCCCAAAAGCCAGCATTCGGACTGTACGTTGAGCAAATCAACGGTACGGCGTTCACGGCGCCCCGCAGCGCCAACAAGCGTTCATGGATGTATCGCATCCGTCCGTCCGTGGTGCACCGTCCGTACGAGCGCATTGACAACGGTCTGATCCGTTCGACGCCATTCAACGAAGTTGAAACCACCCCAAATCAGCTGCGGTGGAGCCCCCTGCCAATCCCTGAGAAGCCAACAACCTTCATCGAGGGTATTGTCACGATGGCTGGCAGCGGCGACCTCACGACGCATTCGGGCTCGGCGATTCACGTCTACGCGGCGAATACGTCGATGACGTCGACGTTCTTCTACAACGCCGATGGCGAGATGCTGATCGTTCCGCAATTGGGTTCGCTGCGAATTCTCACGGAAATGGGAATCATCGACGTGGATCCGCAAGAAATCTGCGTGATCCCGCGGGGTATTAAGTTCCGTGTAGAAGTGAGCGGCCCGGTCCGTGGGTACATCTGTGAGAACTATGGCGCGCCGTTCCGTCTGCCAGATCTCGGACCGATTGGGGCGAATGGTTTGGCATATCCGCGCGACTTCCTGATGCCGGAAGCATGGTATGAAGAGCGCACGGAGATGGTTGATGTGATCGCCAAGTTCCAGGGAAATCTCTGGAAGGGTGTCTACAACCACTCGCCGTTGAATGTTGTTGCATGGCACGGTAACTACGCGCCATACAAGTACGATCTGCGCAAGTTCCAGTGCATCAACACGGTAACGTTTGATCATCCAGATCCGTCGATTTACACGGTGTTGACGTCGCCAAGTGACACGCCAGGCACTGCGAATCTTGATTTCGTGATCTTCCCGCCACGGTGGCTGGTTGCAGAGAACACGTTCCGTCCACCATGGTTCCACCGCAACTTCATGAACGAGTACATGGGCCTGATCGAGGGCGTGTATGATGCCAAGGAAGGCGGAGGATTCGTGCCAGGGGGCTCCTCGCTCCACAACTGCATGAGCGGACACGGTCCAGACGCAGACACGTATGCGAAGATGACGAAGGTGGAGCTCAAGCCGACGAAGATTGAGAACACAATGGCCTTCATGTTCGAAACCCGATTTGTGTGCAGGCCAACGGCATTTGCGATGTCTTCCGGCGAACTCCAACACGATTATTGGGAGTGCTGG
>JAURNF010000218.1 GCA_030830285.1 Candidatus Kapaibacterium sp. | reverse complement strand
GCTGGCACCGTCGCCGAATTGCGATCAACAGCCGACCCGGTTGTTGTCGAGTTTTTGGATCGATTTGATCCGAAGGTGTACATCAAGGTGTAACTCTTGATCGTCCGCCGTCATCTTTACCTCTCCTGATGCTACGTACCTACCCAATAGCGTTGTCCCGCATGTTCCGCTCGATGCCTGGCGTCGTGTTGGTGATGCTCACACTGATGGCGCTCAACTCTATCGATGCCACAGCACAGTTGTCGATGACGCCAGTGAGTATCCCTGGCGTTGGTTCGCATGTTGACTATGCAACATACCCGCAGCTTCGTGTTCGCTTCCGTGCAACGCGATCTGGTCAACCGGCTACCATAACTGCAAGCGACGTGTTTGTTCTCGAGGTCAATCGCTACATCCGGATTGACTCTCTCATTCAGGTTTCGCTTGGAGTCTACACGGCGCACTATTCAACATCATCCTTTGGTGAAGCTGAAGCATCATCGATGTATGCGATCTCGAACGGTGATGTTGGGACGATCACGGTGCCTCTTACTGGTTTTACCGCTACACGTGGCGCGAGTGTGATCATGCTCGACAGTACATTTCGTCGCGTACCATACTTCATCGACTACGGCGACGTGGCTGTTGGAACAGAGAAACTCATCAAGCTTAACGTGAAGTCGATGGGTTCTACAAAGGATGCTCGAGGCGTAGAACGCAATGTCCGCATCGACTCTATCAAGACCTCGTCGTCGAACTTCCGTGTGGTGTGGAAGGGCACGTATGGCACGAAGCCGCCACCAACATCAATCGAGCCGGGTGGTGACTATCGTCTCGACCTCATCTGCACGCCGCAGACTACTGGTGCCATCAGTGACGTGCTCACTGTGGTGTACGAGGGTGGTTCGAAGTTCAACGTGATGGTGTTTGCTAATACACCAACCTACAAGCCAACACCTGTGCTGCGCGTACTCTCGCCAAACGGCGGCGAAAACGTCACGCCGTGCCAGCAGATTCCAATCCGTTGGAAGGGTGCAATCCCTGGCTTCTATGCACATGTGGAATTCAGTCCGGATAATGGCAAGACGTGGAACTTGATCGACTCGACGACCGATTCAACGATCGTATGGACAGTACCGAATACCTACACATCAAACGCACGTATTCGTGTGTATCAAAAGCAGGGTGCAAGTGGTGCGCGTTGGCTTCGCGGCGAGCGTTCGCCAGCGACGAATCTTACGTTTAGCGCCGATGGACGGTACCTTGCGGTGAGTTATGAGTCGGGCCTCATCCTTGAGTACGATGTTGTGTCTGGTGCAACACTCAACACATATGTGGCCGAAGGAGCAGTTGCTCCAAGCACGAAGATTAGTCGTCTCACCTACATCGGCTCGACACGCAACATTGCCGCCGTGTTGGATCGTAATGCTCCTCAGCGAGATCAACTTCAGGTGTTCAATGCTGGTGGAGCAACTCCTATTGCTCGTGCTGATGTTGACATGCCAAACGTCATTGAAATCGGATCATCCACGACAGGTGAGCGGCTGATCGTTGTTGGTGCTCCATCTGGACGCGTGCGCTATTACGACGCAGCAACGCTTGTCGAAGATCAACCAATCGTTCTTACTGCACCGTCATCAGCGGCAACGTTTGCTGATGGTGTCCTGACGATCGCACAAATTGATGGTGATGTCGTTCGCTATGGTGCAACGACGCGTGCGGAGCTGTCGCGCTATCGCACAAACCTTGCTCGTAATGCAGGACCAGCGCCATATACCGTTGCTTCAACTTCGACCGCTGGATTGGTGGCAATAGGTGGAGCTGCGAACCTGGGTCCGGGCGGCAGTGCCGATCCCGGAAAGGGCAACGCTCCAATGGAGCAGCGTACGTTCATCTACGATACCAAGCAAGACGCGCTGATCCGTGTGGCATATCGTGAGGGCTTGAACACCGTCGGACTTACGTTCAATGTGAGTGAGACGTTCCTCACGATGGGCTTTGAAGGTCAACCACAGATTCGTCAGTACGACATTGTTAATCGCCAGATCGCGGGTCCAATCCTTGGCATGCCAGGACACAGCAATGTGTTGCGCGACATCGAGTATGGTCCTGACGGATCCACGCTCGCTTCATGCTCCAACGATCAGGTCGACAACGTGCTCTTGCGCCGGATCATCTCTCCTGAAGAGGACCGCAGCGACACGACGTTCCAAATCGTGCCGCTCGATATGCAGATCCGCGAGATCTCTGTCGGACGTCACTATATCGGTACGCAGGTCGATACGATCATCACAGCAACAATCTGCAACACAGGTCTAGTGCCAGCAGTGTTTACATATGGGACACTGTTCCGAAACAATTGGCTCACACTTGTTGATCCAATTGAGAACGATACGGTGATGCCTGGTGCATGTCTCGGCTTGCGCTTCAAGGCCGTTCCACTCGACACCGGTCGTCTGGTGGACACGCTCGAGATTCAGGCGTGCGAGGCGCGGTTCCGGATTCCATTCTATATCACGAGTGTCGATCGATCACTGACGCTCTCTGGTGATGGAACGGATTTCGGTGAAGTCTGCGTTGGTGATACCGGACGTCGCACACTCGCATTGGTGCGCAATGACGATCCGATACCTGTTGTCATCGATGGCATCACAATGCGCAAGGGAACGCAAACGCAGTTCCGCATTCGTGGAGTAACTCCTGGTGCGACACTCGCGCCTGGATCGACACAGCAGATTGAATTGCTCTTCACTCCACGTCGCCTTGGCAACGATACCGACGAGGTTGTGATCACGTATGCTGGTCAAGTAAGTGTTACGCGCAGGATTCGCGTGTTTGGATACGGTGCTGGTGCTGACATCGCAATCAGCCATCCGACACTTGCATTCATTCCAGAAGTCACTGAGCGCACCGTCACGCTCGGTAATCGTTCAGCAAATGCTGTCACCCTGAACGCTGCTTCGCTCCCTGCGGGTGCGCCATTTACAGTGCTTACTCCGCTTCCAGTGACGATTGCACCTGGCGATTCGATTCAGCTTCGAGTTCAGTACAATGGTGGAGTGATTCGTCCAAACGATCGTATCGACTTCGCATTCGTTCCGTGTGCATCGTCGGTAGGCATTCGCTTGGCAGCGTATACCGGATCAGCGATTGTACGCGCCCCGCGCATAACGGCAGACCCTCGTGGCTCGGTTGCAATTGTGCTGCGAGCATCACTCGGTGAAAATGTCACCTACAATGGACTTCGTCCGTATGAGGGTGCAATCCTTGTCAACCCACGACTGTTCATCGCACAGTCAATCGAGAGTCCAGCTGGTTCTGCAGAACTTCTCTCGCAAGAGATTGTCAACGATCAGCGTCTGATTCGATTCCGCATCAACGGGAATTACCTGCGGGATACCACTTTGGCAACACTGACGGGTCCGGCAGGTATCGCCGAGATTGATTCCACAATCATTGCGTTCGACACAACGGCATCGGGATTTGGTGTGAGTGTTGGTGTGCGCTACGAGTCTGGAGTGCTTCGCATCGCTGGACCAGATCCTAGCAGACGCGTGCTTCATCCTGCTCCGTTTGTTCGCGCTCGTGTTGTTCCTAATCCGAGCGTCGATCGTGCAGTACTCGAGGTTCAGTCAGACGTTGTTGTAGATCTCGATGTGATGATCACAACAACACAGGGCGACGTTGTGCAGCAGGATCGAGTTGTACTACCGTCAGCCGGCACGTATCAAGTAGATCTGGCAACACAATCGCTCGGCGCAGGTGTCTACACCGTGCATCTCCGCAGCGGAACACGTACAACCACAACACGCATGGTGATTGTACGATGAGAACTACAACAGCAACAGCACTCGCGTTCGTCTTGTTCTGCACATCTGCAGTTGCGCAATCGGACACGACGCTCCTTCCGTATCGACTCTCGGGTGGTATTGAGGCGGGTCTCTCATTGCAGAGCGGTGCGATGCGCCGTATTTCAACCATACCAAGTTGTTGTGCCGAGTTCACATCGGGCAATGGCTTGTCGTTTGGAATCGGTGCTGGAATTGAAGCGCCGATCGGTCTGCGCATCGCAGGAAATGACGTTCAGCTTGGTGCCCGTATCGCGTATCAAGGTCTGTCTGCATCCATGCAGGTTGACGAGAAGTTCGGCAACATCATTAGCGGACAGAACGTGTCGGACGGTGTTTCTCGGCATGATCTTTCGATAGGTTATGCCATTGTCGGTATCTCACCTTACGTATCGCTGCCACTGCCGATCAACATGCCCTTGCGAGTGCGCGTTGGCTTCACCTCAGGTATTCCGCTCGGCGCAACATTTGAGCAGTCCGAATCACTCGTTGATCCCACACTATCAGGCTATACCTACGAGAACGGCTCTCGCACGCGCAACGTAGGAAGTGGCGATATCCCGAATGCAGCAGGATTGTATGCTGCGCTCAACGCAGGTGTCTACTACGAATACACGCTCTCACCGACGATTGCCATTGTGCCATCGTTGAGTTACCAGCATGCCCTGACGAACATTGCAACAACGACGAACTGGAGTGCAAGTGCACTCCGAGCAGGGGTTGATGTGCGATTGCGGTTGCAGAAGGCACCCCCGCCGCCCCCCCCGGCTGCGCCGGCACCACCGCCACCGGCACCACCGCCGCCACGAATTGCGGCGCTGCGCTCTGATCTACAGATTGAGGCACGTCGAACCAACGGCGTGGTGGAATTGGTAGGATCAGACAATACAATTGCCACAACGATGTACGAAGCGGCTCCCGTGCTGTTCTTCCAGAAGGGAAGTACTGCGCCAATCGCTGATGCGACGTCGAAGCTCGATGCATATCAGCAACGCGTGATTGATGGTGTTCGTGCGTACGTCACAGAGCATCCGTCTGTGCGCATTACCGTGATCGGCTCTGCAGTGACTGATGAGCCAGCCCAGCTCGCTCGCGAGCGTGTGTCATGGGCAGTTGCGCAGCTCGGACTCGATGCGATGTCACGCATTGAAGTTCGTACGGAAGTAACTGGCGACTATGCATACCCACAGCTTGCTGACGAACATCGTTCGGTGCGCTTCCTGATAGATGGCGTCCCGATGGTCGTTCCAATCATCACATCCGACACGTCACGCCGTGCACGCGAACTGACGATTCCTGTTGCTCACATCCTTACGTGCGAGGCCGGACCATGTGCCTCTACTGTCAGAGCCACGCTTGGAAGTCGCCGTGTTGATGTCGTCGGTGATGGACCAATGTATCGTGTTGTGTTGCCAATGAGCGACGGATCCGAAAGCACAGAACCGTTGCGCATCAGCTGTGAGGTAGTTGACAGTACGGGTGCTTGGACCACATCGACAGCATCGGTTAATGTGCGTGCAACTTCTGCCGTGCAGCAACTACCTGTTGTGCGCATCCAACCCTCGTACATCCAGGATGATGCAGTTGTCATCGGCTATTGCGACTTCGATAAGGACGACTTCTCGACGACGAATCCCGATGGTATCCGTCGTGTAAAGGAAGCTCTTGCTGCAGGTAAGCGTGTGACGTTGATTGCCAGCTGCGACGAATTGGGTGATGCCACATACAACGATGCCTTGATGGAACGTCGTGCGCGCAGTGCCGTGCGTCTTCTCGGCACTCGTGCTACGGATGTTACGATTGCTCGTCAGCCATCAAGCGATGGATCAAACACTACACCAATGCAACGAATTGCGAATCGCAGTGTGCGTGCTGTGATTAAGTGAGGCATCATGCTGAATCGCTCGGACTTCCTCCTCCGCGATGATATTGTGTTTTTGAACCACGGATCGTTTGGTGCGTGTCCGCGTCCGATCCTCGACGAGCAACGTCGTTGGATTGAGCAGCTCGAAGCGCAGCCAGTGCTGTACTTCCGCGAGTCAATTGCAAACCTTCTTCATGCACGCAATACGCTTGCTCGATACGTCGGTGCAGAAGGGAAGGACCTTGTCTACGTAACGAACAGCACGTTCGGTGTGAACGTCACAGCGCATGCGCTGTCGATGATGCTGACAGAGGGCGACGAGATCTGCACAACGGATCATGAGTACGGAGCTTGCGATCGTGCCTGGGAACAGTACTGTGTAGCCAAGGGTATTCGATACGTGCGTGCTGAGATTCCGATGCCTGTTCCGTCGATGGATGAGATGGCAGAAATCATTTGGTCGAAGGTTACGCCGAACACAAAGGTGTTGTTCCTAAGTCATATCACATCACCAACAGGTGTGCGATTGCCTGTCGAGGATCTGTGCGCTCGCGCACGTGCAGCAGGTATTCTCTCGGTCATCGATGGGTCGCATTCACCTGGTCACATTCCGTTGGATCTCTCGACGCTTCAAGCGGATGTCTACACGGCGAACTGTCACAAGTGGATGTGCACACCAAAAGGGAGTGCGTTTCTGTGGGTTGCCCCGCATCTGCAGGATGCAATCATACCGCTTGTCGTCAGCTGGGGAGCGCGTAATCCTGTGGCCGGTGATGGTCCGTTGAACATCGAACATGAATTCATTGGAACGCGCGATTACAGTCCGTTCCTTAGTGTTCCATTTGCGATCGAACTCATGGCACAGCAGCCATGGGACCGCGCGCAACAGTACGGACGAGGTCTGGCGTATGTAGCGCATGATATGCTCGTGGCACTGCCTGGTGTGCAGCCAATGCATGCAAGTGGACACGATCCGTTGTTGCAGATGGCAACTGTCATTTTGCCATCAGATGTAGACACTGACCATATGAAGCAGTGGCTGTATAATGAACGAGCCATCGAGGTTGTTGTCCATCGATGGCTCAATGTTCCAATTCTACGTTGTAGTGCGCACCTTCATACTCAGCAGCGCGATATCGATGCGCTTGAAGCAGCCGTGCGCGAGTACCTTACAGGTTTTTCGTCTCGCGAATCTTCTTAATGAACTGCTCCATGAATGCCAGAGAGTCGGGAAGATTGAGGCTGAGTTGTGCGCCGCCATTGAGTTCGAGATCAACATAGATCTCGTTGTCATGGTACTTGTAGACGAGATTGATATCGTGGATGTCTGCAAGCGGAACGGCGTGCTTACCGAAGTGGAAAATTGTCATAACGGCCTCCATATCGCGGAACAGGTGAAACAATCAACTGTTCGAAACTACAGGGGAGCGTATGTGACAAAGCCTGACTTTTGTCAGGTTTTGGAATTAGATCGTTCCAAAGAGTCGGTCGCCAGCATCGCCCAAGCCTGGCATGATGTATCCCTGGTCATTCAACTGGCGGTCCAAGGCCGCGCACACGAGCAGAACGTCGGGATGATCTTCTGTGATCTTAGCAACACCCTCGGGTGATGCGATCAGACAGGTCGCAATGATGCAATGGTGCGGCACCTGCTTGAGCAACGAAATCGTGGCCGACATGCTACCACCCGTGGCAAGCATTGGATCGATGACGATGAACGTTGTATCCTCGTCCGACGGCGGGAGATTGCGATAGTACTCGTGTGGCTCGAGCGTAGACTCGTCACGCTTTAGTCCAATGAATCCAACCGATGCTTCAGGGCAAAGCGACAAAAAAGGCTCGAGCAGCCCCAGTCCTGCACGAAGGATCGGCACTACCACAACACCGCCACGAATCACCGAGCACGTCGTTGTTTCAATCGGCGTTGTAACCTCAATGTCACGCGAAGGAAGGTGCTTCGATGCCTCAACGGCAAGGTGCATCCCGATGCGGTTTACAGCACCACGGAACACGTCGATTGGTGTGTTCTTCGAACGGATCGTTGCCAGATCTGTCGAAAGCGCTGTACCGTTTAGGATGATAGCCATGGACTTAGAACTTCGGGAAGAACATGATCGACAGTCGTGGGATAGAGTAGATCGTTGTTACGTCGGCCAAGTCGACCGATACTTGCGAAGGATTCGTTGGGTTGTAGTGCAGCTTCACACCTGGACGGTTTGGATCGTCGGTGATGTATGTCTGGTCTTCGCCGGCAATCACAGGATAACTGTTGATGATTGCCTCGCGCTGTGTACCAAACATGAAGTTGAATCGGACGTTCACCATCGGGTAGAACAACCCAAACGATGTTGGAATGTTGACCCCAATGCCCATACCCACATTCATGCCCACTTGATCAACCGTGCTACGTCCGTCGGACTGCCGAGCAATTGTGCCACCGATCTGTGGTACGAAGTTGACCTTGTTGTATGGATTGAGCGAGTAGAGCATCGTACCCTCGATGATGCCAGTCTCAATCGGAGCCAATCCATAGAGTGCGCGATCGCCGACGTTCTTCGTGTAGATGAAGGTGCCTTCGACTGCAATGCGTGTTGTTAGCTGATACATCAGCGTACCACCGAAGCTCGCCAGACCGTCATACGAGAACGAACGCGAAGGACCCTGATCCTGCGAAAATGTCTCCCAGCGCTGTGCTGAAGTTGTGCCTGGAATAGCGCGGTAATACCGTTGACGGTAGGTCTGCTGCTCAACCACCGTGTTCGAACCAAGTGTTACGCCAATACCAAGGGAGCGCGGCTTGACATACTTTGACCAGCCAATCGAATCGAGCTCGTAATTCTCAAGCGCGATTTCGAGATCGATATCGTTCTCGTAATCATCCTCGTTCGGACGTGTTGGCTGGGCTGTGGTCGCAAGCGTACAGAGAACAACGGCAGCGAGAAGCCCAAAGAAGCGTCGTGCAGTGGCAGTTGTTGTGGTAATGATCTCTGACAGTGGCATACCTTTTATCTCCGCAAGTTTCTCCGCGACAAGGCGGACGTAAGATGGCTCGTTTCGTGTACCGCGATGTGGGACGGGCGTCATGTACGGTGCATCCGTTTCAATCATTACCCGATCGAGCGGTACACGTAGCAGAACGTCGTTCAGTGTAGACTTCTTAAAGGTGATGTTTCCCGTGAATGACACGTGAAGTCCAAGATCCATGGCCTGGTCAAGCACCGCGACATCACTCGAAAAACAATGCAGCACGCCTCGTAGTGAACCGTCTTGCTCTTCTCGAAGTATCTCCATCACATCGCTATCCGACTCGCGATTGTGCACAATAATCGGCAGGTTATGTGCCTTCGCGATGCGGATTTGCTCACGAAAGTACAACTTCTGCACGTCGGGCGGACAGAAGTCGTAGTAGTAGTCGAGTCCGATTTCACCGATGGCTACCACCTTCGGCTCTGTGCATTGTGCTGCAATCTCATCAAGGTCGTGCTGCGTCATCTCACCAGCATGGTGCGGATGAATGCCTATCCCACGATACAGATCAGGGTGCGCATCGACAACCTCCTTGAGGTGTGCACGACGTGAGCGCTCGATGTCGGGTACGATGATTGCCGTAACACCGGCAGCACGAGCGCGATCGAGCATCGCTTCGCGATCCTCGTCGAATGCCTTTACATCAATATGTGCATGCGTATCGATCACGCTGTGAGCTCTGCTAGATCCTTGATGATGGCATCGACGTGACCAGGGACCTTCACCTTTTCGTAGGTCTTGACGATGACACCCTTTGGATTGATGATGTACGTAGTCCGCTCAACACCCATGTATTTGCGACCGTACATCGACTTTTCCTTCCACGTATCGAATGCCTCGCAGAATGCGTGGTCTTCGTCGGCTACAAGAGGGAAGTCGAGATCGTACTTCGTAATGAACTTCTCATGCGAAGCCACACCATCGGGGCTTACACCAACGACACGTACATCAAGCTTCGTGAGGCGCTTCATCGAGTCACGAAAGTCACATGCTTCCGCTGTGCAACCGGATGTTGCATCCTTCGGATAGAAATACAGAACGGTCCATGCTCCCTTGCATTCCTTCGTTGAGAACGTACCGTTTCCGTTCGTCACCCCTGAAACCACGGGTGCCTTCGTTCCTTCTGCGAGTGCCATAATGTTACTTCCCGGGCGCTGTTGCCCTACGTGCCTTGAACAAGTCAATCAGCGTATGCTCGATTGGCAGCAGATCTTCTGACTGCGCAGACGTAAACGCTGCTTCAACCGCGGGAGTTGCATCGTTTGCCTGCGCTGGCGCTGTTCGCTCAGTTGCGCGAGGCGCTATGAGTTGCACGCCCACCGGCGCATTGTACATCTCCGCGAGGTGCGTCTTCAGCGCCGCGATCTTATCGACAAGGCGGTGATGAATGATCTCGGCGTGGGGACGTAGGACAAGGCCTACGTCTGTGAAGTCGATGGTGAGCATTTGCTGTTTCACCGAAGCCTTCACAAACACGAGATGTTCAGGGAGCGATTCGAGTACCTCGTTCCAACGGCGTGCAAGATTACCCGACGTAAGAGAGCTGACAGGATTCTTCTGTGCACGGACGATAACGGGATTTCCCACGCGAATCGGCTGCGGAATCGCTGCTACCCCACCCACAATGCGCTGTGATGATGTCGATGGAATCTGTGTTGAAGGCGACGCACCGCGCTGCTGCGCTGGCGCTGCGCTCACCATGGCAAGGACCTTCCCAAGATCAACGGATGAATCCATGGCTGCCACTTGCACGAGTGTAAACTCAAAGCGCACGCGTGGCTGTGGTGGATTCTGTCGCAACACGGCCTCGCCCTGCGACAGCAACGTCATGATTCGCAATGCGTCTTCCTTCGTGAAGAGCGTAGCTTCGTCGCGATAGCGAGTAAGATGCTCGCCTGATGCCTCGATGAGATCAGTCCCTTGTGTGGTGATCACGGTAAGAATGTTGCGGAAGTGCTCAAGCAATCCAATCAAGCACTCTTGTAAGTCGTATCCGCGATCGATCACTTGTCGAGCAAGCGTAAACATCTTTGGGATGTCGTGTGTTCGTGCTGCCGTGCTCAAGGCGAAGAAGAAGTCAACGTCAATGAGATGCAGTGCAGCGCTGACGTCGCTGATGGTGATCGACGTTCCGCAGAACGACACCACTTGGTCGAAAATCGACTGCGAGTCGCGCATCGATCCGTCGGCCTTCTTCGCGATGGCTACCAGTGATGCGTCGTCGATGGAAATCTTTTCAGCCGTTGCGATGTGCCGCAGATGCGATGTGATCGTTTCGATCTCCATGCGGCGGAAATCAAACCGCTGACAGCGACTCAGGATCGTTGCCGGAACCTTGTGGATTTCAGTCGTCGCAAACACGAAGATCAGGTGCGGTGGCGGCTCCTCAAGCGTCTTCAACAGCGCATTGAATGCGGCTGTCGAGAGCATGTGTACTTCGTCGATGATGTACATCTTGTACCGACCCGACATCGGGGCGTACTTGGCGTTATCGCGAAGCTTGCGTACATCGTCTACCGAGTTGTTCGACGCACCGTCGATCTCGATGATGTCCACGCTACGTCCCTCGAGCATATCTGTGCACGAGGGACATTGATTGCATGGCTCATGGTCTGTGCTGTTGGTGCAGTTTAGCGCTCGAGCTAAAATGCGTGCGCACGTGGTCTTCCCCACACCACGCGGCCCAGTAAACACATACGCATGATGGATTCGCCCCTTCCCAATGGCATTCTTCAGCGTCGTCGTAATATGCTCCTGACCAACCACATCGGAAAACCGAAGAGGTCGCCATTTTCGAGCTGTAACGATGTAACGTTGTTCTTCTGACATAGTCTTGTGTAATCCGAAACCTCAAACTGCGAAAACCCTCTGCCATGGGCAAACACTTCACCCCTCGAATTGTCCACCTTCTATGCACGATGCTCCTCATAGTAGGGGGCGTGCACGCCTCCGATGATGTGACCTCGGTGCGTATCGGTACGGCTACATTCGATGTTCGTGCCTCGCACATCTACGTGCGGATGCACGCGGTGCGCTCGCTCGAGGAAGCGCAGCAACTTCTACCATCACAGTACACGATCGTCGAGCCACTTCTCGATGCCAAGCGTTCGGTCTACTTTTCGTCATCATCACAGCCCCGTGCTTCACGTCCACTCGCCACTACAGCGAAGCTCCTGTGGATGAGTGAGGAGCAACTCACACGCACATTTGTCGTGCAGCTCAACGGTGTTGCTCCGCTTGATGCTGTTCGTGAACTCTCGACGAAGGCACGCGCACATGTCGAGATTGCCGAGCCTTGGTATGTGATGCAGCAGCAGGCAATGCGTCGTGTTGCACCAAATGATCCGATGCAATCGGAACAGCGCTACTTGGCGACGATATCGGCACTTGCCGGATGGGAAGCATTCAGCGGCGATACATCGGTCGTGATTGGCATTTCCGATAACGGCGTGAGCCAAAACCACGAAGATCTGCGCGGCAACATCGCCCGCAACTGGCAAGAGATTCCGGGTAACGAGGTCGATGACGACGGCAATGGCTACGTCGATGATGCTCTTGGCTACAACTTCGCAAGCGCCACCGATGGTACGCTGCCTGGTGAGACAGCGAATAATGCTGCCGACGGACACGGAACGAAGGTATCTGGGCTTGCCGGTGCTACTGCGAATAATGGCGTTGGCATCACAGGCGTAGGAAATCGCTCGCGCATCTTCCCGATGAAGGTATCGCGTAACGGATCTTCCTCGATCATCTTCGGATACCAGTCGCTGATCTACGCAGCCCAACGCAAATTCAGTGTGGTGAACACTAGCTGGGGAATCGTAAAGCCGTATTCAGCAATCGATCAATCTGTGATCGACTATTGTCGTGCGAATAATGTGCTGGTTGTTGCTTCAGGCGGCAATCATGGAACAGGTGGAAGTGGAGATGGTTGGCGCTTCTTGAATTATCCTTCCGGCTATACTGGTGTGCTTGGTGTTGGTGAGACGGATGCCGACGATTTCGTGCAGGCATCATCGGGTCTGGGCGGGAATGCCCAGGTGATGGCGCCAGGTTCGCAGGCATACACGACCGAAGCTGGAGGTGGTTACACAAACTTTAGCGTCGAGGGAACATCCTTCGCATCGCCAATTGCAGCGGGCGTTGCAGCTCTCGTGCGTGGCAAGTACCCGGCGCTCACAACAGATCAAGTGATTGGCGTTCTGCGCCGCACATCGGACGATATCTCATCGAAGAACAGCAACGTGGCCGACTTCCTGCCGGGCCGGGTGAATATGCAGCGTGCGCTCACGACCGACCCCATGAGTTTGATCGCATGCCGTATTGCCTCAGTTCGCATCATCGATCCGAATACGTCACGCGTGACAACTCGGTATCGCTCAGGGGATACTGTGCAGATGGTAGTGACGGTAGCAAATGACCTACGTGCGATTACGGCTGGCACAGCACGTCTGCGTGTAAGCGATGCAATGGGTTGGAGTGTTCGTATCCCAACCGAAAGCGTCCAGCTTGGACCTATTGGCAGTGGTGCGCAGCGCGAGATGTCGTTCACGCTGTATCTGGATCAACTCACGCTTGAGTCGCCATGTATTCTTGCACTTGATATCGAGGCTGATGGCGAGCAAGACCGAGCATTCTGGTATTTGCAGCCACCATCTGGGATGACAACCTTCAGCAATGGCGTTGTCGCAGTATCGATGGGTGATGATGGTGCAGTAGGGTACAGTTCGGTATTAGACACAAAGCAAGGCGATGGATTTGGCTGGTTGCCACGTGGCTTTCAGCTGATGTCGCCAGGTGGTGTGCTCCTCACAGAGGGTGGTGTACGGTCGAGCACAGGCTTTGCAGACACACAGCCATACCGCTCTGACTTTGTAGCGTCGAAGGCGTTCGTTGAGCCCCGGGCGAATGTCGGTGTGATGAATGATCCGAATGCGACTTCACCAATTGGCATTGATGTTCAGCAAACGGTGCGTTTCCCTGATCCGCAGTTGCCAGTAGTGGTGCTGAAGGTGAAACTCACCAACACATCGGGACAGGTTCGAAACGATGTTGGTTCGGGGTACTTCCTTGACTGGGATATTGGTAGCGACGCTGTGAATAATGGTGCGCGATTGGCACCAGAGGCGATACCACAGGCGTTGACGGGGTTGGCCGCTGCTGCCGAGATCTTCACGCGTGAAGGATTCGACGTTGCGATCTGTCATGCGGTTGTGTCGCAAACACCAGGTGGTGTTGCGCAATCCGCTGCGTTCCCGTTCGCATCGGTGATCAACGATCCGGATGGATTGTCGATTGCTGATCGACTACGCATGCTGTCGAGTGGGACAACGATTCAAACAACCAACAAGAGCGATCTCAGCAGTGTGATAGGTATGAGCTATACGGGTCCCATGGCAGACGGAGCAACGTATGAGTACACCGTCGTGATTACACTGGGTGCGTCGGCATCGGAAGCAGCGTCGCGCATGCGTGATGTGTTGCCGACAGCTGTCTCCGTGCAGGATCAACGTTCAGAAGTAGCCGTTCAGCTTCAGCCAAACCCTGCTCGCGATGTCGTTGTTGTGTCGTCCCCACAACCATTGTCAGCAGTAACAATCCTCGATGCAACAGGCCGTAAGGTGTCGTATCATCGTGGAGATGATCAGTCGACCATGGTGATTTCTACTTCGAATCTTCCATCGGGTGTGTATGTCGTATCGCTTCGCTCGACCACGTCAACCGCAACATCAACGCTACAGATCGTTCGCTGATGTCCGAACGCTTGCACGACGCGTAGCCGTTGGTCTGCTACTCGTAGCATCGTCGGTGGTGCTGCACGCACAGCTTACTGTACTACCGGCGGAGTTGCCACATCGACCTGATCCTGTGATTGCTGGACGTGCGAAGGTGCGTCTTACGCCTGATGCAGCGCAGAATGCAGATGCTGTGCTAGGCATGCTTGGACTCCGGATCGAGCGTGCTGTGCTGCCGCGCGAGCAGTCACTACGTTGGAGCACATCCACACAGCGCCAACCGCGTCCATCCTCGCTCAACGACGCGCTCGACGTCGAGGAACGTCTGCTACGTTCGTATGTAGTGGCATGGGACGACGTGCGGATTACACCCGAGCGTATGGTGCAGCTTCTTGAAACAGGATGCGGTCCGATCGAATGTGCTGCACCATGGTGCGTTGCACAACTTATGGGCGAGCCCAATGATCCACAGCGCGATCGACAGCCCATGCTCAACCTGATCAAGGTATTTGAAGCGTGGGATGTTGAAGACGGATCGGATACGGTTGTGATCGGGATCAGCGATAGTGGCTTGATGCAGCCACATGAGGATCTCACTGATGCACTCGCTGTGCGTCGAGGTGAGATTCCCGACAATGGTGTTGACGACGACAACAACGGCTATGTCGATGACTATCGTGGCTACAACTTCTGCGCTGAACTCGGCATGGGAACACCAGGCAATACATGGCATCCGAGTGACAGTCATGGAAGTGGTGTCGGTGGAATTGTGGGTGCAACGGTCAATAATGCTCTTGGCATTGCAGGCATCGCGAATCAATGTCGGATGTTTCCGTTGCGTACGATGCCCGATAATATTCGTGGTATCGTGTATGGGTATGAATCGCTGCTTTATTGTGCCGTCAACGATGTTGATATCGTCAATTGTTCGTGGGGAAGTCAGTCACGCTCGTGCATTGACGCGGATGTGATTGCCTACACAATTGCGCGTGGCACGGCAGTAGTTGCTGCCGCCGGCAATCATGCGTCACCAACACCATTCTTTCCTGCGAGCTATCGTGGTGTGTTGAGTGTGGGTGTTGTGAATTCTCGCGACGACGTCATTGCGATGTCTGGACATGGTCCGACGGTGGATGTGATGGCACCCGGACACGACACGTGGACTACGGGCAATGATGGTGGGTATATGGGATTCTGCTGCACAAGCGGTTCAGCCCCGATTGCTGCTGCTATTGTTGGTTTGGTACGATCGAAGCATCCCGAACTCTCACCACTAGAAGCATGTGCAATTGTGCGAGAGTCTGTCGATCCAGCACCATGGACCTATGTGCCGCCAACGATCGACTCATTGCTGCTTCCGCGTGGGCGTGTGAATGCGTTGCTTGCTGTTACTGCCGAACCAACATCGATCGTCTCGGTTGTCTATGATACCGTGCACCTTGCCGCTGCCGGCGGCGCGCAACGCTGGGGCGTTGGTGACACGTTGAATGTTACACCGTGGGTGATCAACGTGATGGGACAGTGGCAGCTGAATCGCATGCGTGTTGTTGCTGTTGGCGGTGTATCCGCCGATGCTGTGCAGGTGCTTACTCCTGAGGTTTCAGTTGGATTGCAGCTCACACCGCAGCAACGCCTCTCATTGCCGCAGGTTCGTCTGCGTGTAACGCGTGCAACGGATGATGTGGCGTATGTCGTGCTTGAACTCAACGGACAGCGCAGCGGTGGTGAAGAGGTCGTGCGCCGGATCATTGTGCCAGTTACTCCAGCACCAGCATTCGTGACGCTTGCAAACAATGATGTGCGCGTAAGTATCGGTGATCATGGGCGCATTGGAAACACCGATCTCGAGCGCGGTCAAGGTGAAGGGTTCTCCTTCCGTCAATGGTGCGGTCAGTTGTACGAAGGGGCATTGATGATCACAGCCAACGGACGAGTGGTTGATGGTGCTCGCGCCATGCGCGGACACAACGATCACTTTAGCGCAACCAAGCCCTTTCTTGCGCCATACCCACTCCGTGCAGTTCTCACCGATGCTGATTCGCCAGATAGCCTTCGCATCGGTGTCGAGGTCGAGCTCAACGTTGCACTTGATACAGCCGCTGCGATCATCACCATTGATGCCACGCTCACCAATCGCAGTGATACGATGCTGCGTGATTGCGCGATGGGATGGTTTTATGATTGGGATCTTGGAGCGCAACCCGCGAAGAACTCCACCTGGAGCGATGCTTCCGGATGTTGGGTTGCCAGCACGGAGGCGCAAAGTCCGATCGTAGCTCTAACGGTGCATTCAAGCACCTCGGATGCTGTGCCGATCCTCAACAGCTTGGATAACACAACCACCTACAACGGGTTTTCACAGGAACGAAAGCGCCAACTCCTCATTAGCTCAACGCCGATTACGTATGCGGGTGTGAACGACATTGCGGCTGTTGTTGGGATGCGATTTACCGAAGCCATCCCACCTGGTCATCGACGCATGTTCCGTCACGTGATCGCAATGGACACGTCAGTAGCTGGAGTATCGGGGTTGTTGAACAACGCATGGGACAAGCCTGATCCATCTGATAGCGTGTTTGCCGGTGCGCCGTTCCCCGTTCCCGCAACTGACTACGTTTACATTCCGTCAGGTGGCATCACGGCATCGCCAGCATCGTTCGCAGTATATGATGCACAAGGGCGTCGTGTGGATGAGGTGACGTTCGAGACCGTTGCGGGTGGACAGATTCTTGTGGTACTCAACGTGAGTCGACTACCGGCTGGCGTGTATTACGTGTACACCATGAGCCACCTCAGTTTACCAGACGGGTTCAGCACTCGTGCGTGGCCAATTGTGATAACGCGCTGATCGTTCTCACGCCGTATCTTGTCGACCATGGAACTCGTTCTCACATCCATCGCTGATGGAATTGGTACGATCGTTATGAATCGTGCCGACAAGCGGAATGCGCTCAGCGCCGAGCTTGTGTCGGACCTACATCGTGCGTTTACGTCGATGGGTGCCGATCCCGACGTGCGTGTCATCGTCCTGCGTGGGGATGGACCGGCGTTTTGTGCCGGTGCCGACCTCGCCTATCTCCAGCAAATCAGTCAGAACTCACCGCTCGAAAATCTTGCCGATTCAACTGATCTCAAGGACATGTTCCAGTCGATCGTTGGCTGTTCCAAGCCCGTTATCGGTATGGTCCATGGTGCGGCAATTGCCGGCGGATGTGGTCTCGCAACCGTATGCGATATCGTCGTGGCTGGACGTGAGAAAGCGCTGTTCGGGTATTCCGAGGTGCGCATCGGGTTCATACCGGCGATCGTCATGGTGTATCTCGTGCGAAAGATCGGCGATACGCAAGCACGACGCTTGGTGTTGACAGCAGAGAACATCGGTGCGGAAGAAGCACAGCGGTTGGGACTCATTTCCCACGTTGTGGATGATGCCGACCTTGAGGCTACAACGATGTCGATTGCCAAGTCCATTGCGGCAAATAGCCCCTCGGCCATGGCAATGAGTAAAATGATGCTCGAGTCGGTACATAGCATGTCACTCGAAGCAGGGTTGCACTACGCAACCGTGATGAATGCACTTGCACGTCAGACCGACGACTGCAAGCAAGGGATCGCGAAGTTTCTAAACTCAGCAAAGGGATGATCACGTGGGAATGATTGCAAGTGTTCGTGCACTGGTGCTCGTAGGAGCCTTTGGTGTTGTTGCTATGGCAGCCACCGCACAGCAAGCCAACCTTAATCTTGAAGGCGTCATTCGCGACTCCGTTACAGGAAAGCCGATTGGTTGTAAGATGTTCATCTGGACGCCATCGGGAAAGCGTATCTCGATCTCATCGAACAGCAAGGATGGCACGTACCTCCAGACGCTTTCAGAACCCGGACCCCACAAGATTGCATGCACGGGGTACAACGTCTACCGCAAAGAAGTGGTCGTAGAAATCCCGAAGGCTGAGAAGTTCAAGATCATCAAGCACGACATCAACGTGCGTGAGGTGGTCGAGGGTACGCAGATCGCATCGGTGATGAATGCATTCGACCGTAATGCTGCTACACTCACGCCTGCAAGCAAAGCGGCTGTTGATCAGATCAACGAGCTGTTGCGCTCAAATGGCGAAATGAACCTCGTCGTCACCATCGCTCCCGATGAAGATCAGATTAGCAAGGTCAAGGCGCAGGTCGATGTCGCTTACGCCAAGGAGCTCGATGCCTGGAAAAAGGCCGTCAAGAAGGTAAAGAAGGGGCAACCAGCGCCCCCTGAACCAGCGCGTCCAGCTTATCCAGCAGACCCTAACACAGATCTTGTAGCGCAGCGTATTGCCGCAGTCAAAGAACTCACTAAGACTGTCAAGATGGGCGACGTCCGCATTTCCTACGTTGCCGGCATGCTGGCAGCGCCTGCGAGTGCACCAGTAGCCACACCTGCAGCCACACCGGCAAAGGGTAAGGGTAAGACTCCTACAGCTGCTGCCAAGACGGCCGCTCCTGCAGCTCCAGCAATGCCAACGCTGGTGATCAAATTGGGCAAGGTGAAGAAGCTGTACGAGTAAGCAGCACTCGATCTAAGGTATTCATGTGCATAATCTCCGCCCCCTCAGGCGCGGGGTGGGAGCTATATTTCCGTGCCAAAACGTAACAGAACTGCGCGCTGTACGTCGTAGGAAGGAATGTTCACCGTTCCCTGAGGAATACCTGCCATGGAAGGCAACTTTTCCAACCGAGTGCAAGATGTGATCCGCCTTAGTCGGGAGGAAGCACTGCGTCTCGGACACGATTACATTGGTACTGAGCACCTGCTCTTGGGGATTATCCGCGAGGGCGAGGGGATTGGTGTCAAGATTTTGCGCAACCTCGGCGTCGAGCTCGGGAAGCTCAAGCGTGCTGTAGAGGATACAGTGCGTTCGATGAGCGGCCCACTTACGATCGGGAATATCCCACTCACGAAGCAGGCTGAGAAGGTGCTGAAAATCACCTATCTCGAGGCCAAGCTGTACAAGTCGGACGTGATCGGCACGGAGCATTTGTTGCTCTCGCTGTTGCGTGACGAAGACAACATTGCGGCCCAGATTCTGGGTCAGTTCTCGGTTAACTACGATGCTGTTCGCAAGGAGCTCGACGCATACCTTAGCGGACGTCCCACATCAGGTCAGGCACGACCTGAAAAGGGGCAGCCAGGTGGCCGTACGAAGGCTGCACCTGAGCGCGCGAAGACGCCAGTGCTCGACAACTTCGGACGTGATCTTACGAAGCTGGCCGTAGAGGGCAAGCTCGACCCAGTGATTGGTCGTGACAAAGAAATTCAACGCGTCGCGCAGGTTCTTTCACGTCGCAAGAAGAACAACCCAGTGCTCATCGGTGAGCCAGGCGTTGGCAAAACTGCGATTGTTGAGGGCTTGGCGCTCCGCATCATCGACCGCAAGGTATCGCGTGTGCTGTTCGACAAGCGTATTGTGACGCTTGACCTCGCAGCGCTCGTTGCTGGTACCAAGTACCGCGGTCAGTTCGAAGAGCGCATGAAGGCCGTGATGAACGAGCTTGAAAAAGCAAAGGATGTTATCCTGTTCATCGACGAGCTTCACACTATCGTTGGTGCTGGTGGTGCGTCGGGATCGCTTGATGCATCAAACATGTTCAAGCCGGCTTTGGCGCGGGGCGACATCCAATGTATCGGCGCCACGACCCTCGATGAGTACCGTCAGTTCATCGAAAAAGATGGTGCTCTCGACCGTCGCTTCCAGAAGATCGTCGTCGATCCGCCGACTGCCGAAGAGGCGATGCAGATCCTCACGAACGTCAAGGAACGCTACGAGCAGCATCACGGTGTTCGCTACTCGGAAGAAGCCGTGCGTGCCTGCGTGCTCATGGCGGATCGGTACATCACCGACCGTTTCCTACCAGACAAAGCGCTTGATGTGATGGATGAAGCGGGTGCACGAGTGCATCTCGGCAACATCAAGGTGCCAAAGGAAGTACTCGAGCTCGAAGAAAAGATCGAAGAAGTACGCGTTCTCAAGAACTCCGTCGTGAAGTCCCAGAACTTCGAAGAAGCCGCTCGATTGCGCGATCTCGAGAAGAAGCATCAAGCCGATCTCGAGACAGCAAAGGAAGAGTGGGAGAGCAAGTCGGGCGACGTTGTCTTCGACGTCACCGAGGAAGATGTCGCTGATGTGATTGCGATGATGACCGGTATCCCTGTCAATCGAATCGCGGAAGGCGAAACAGCCAAGCTCTTGAAGATGGCGGAAGAGTTGCGCGGACAAGTGATTGGTCAGGACGAGGCCGTTGAGCACTTGGCAAAGGCTATTCGCCGTGCTCGTGCTGGACTGAAGGATCCGAACCGTCCAATCGGTTCGTTCATGTTCTTGGGTCCAACCGGCGTCGGAAAGACTGAGCTCGCAAAGGCACTCGCACGCTACATGTTCGACAGCGAAGATGCGCTCATTCGCATCGACATGTCGGAGTACATGGAGAAGTTCACCGTATCACGTCTTGTTGGAGCACCTCCAGGATACGTCGGTTATGAAGAGGGTGGACAGCTCACCGAGAAGGTGCGTCGTAAGCCGTACTCTATCGTGCTGCTCGACGAAATTGAAAAGGCACACCCAGACGTATTCAACATCCTGTTGCAGGTGTTCGATGATGGACAGCTCACGGATGGACTTGGACGTCGCGTTGACTTCAAGAACACAATCATCATCATGACGTCCAACGTAGGTATGCGTGATGTCAAGGCGGGCGGTCGCATCGGTTTTACACCCGACGCAGCATCGGACGACTACGACAACATGAAGTCAACCGTTGAAGAGACGATGAAGCGGTTGTTCAATCCAGAGTTTTTGAATCGTATCGACGAGTATGTGATCTTCCGTTCGCTCAAGAAGGAAGACATGTACAAGATCATCGACCTGCAGCTCAAGCGCGTACTCAAGCGTTTGGCTTCAAAGAATATCACACTTGATCTTGCGAAGTCTGCCAAGGAATTCCTTGCAGAGAAAGGCTTTGACGAGAAGTACGGTGCACGTCCGCTTCGCCGAACGCTGCAGCGCTTTGTCGAAGATCCAATTTCTGAGGACCTCCTTAAGGGTATCTTCACCGAAGGTGCATTGATCAAGGGCAAGCTCGACAAGAAGACGGGAACCGTAGTGTTCTCGCTTGCGAAGCCAAAGGGTGGCGACGCACTTGAAGAACACGAAGAGGCCGAAGCGCACGAGGAGTAATGTGACCTGTGGCAATCGATCCAACTCTCCTTGCAGCATATCTCCGACAGCAAACGCAGATGTACGGCGCGCACCAATATGTGGTGCGCGCCGATCCTGCTTCTGTGATCGGTGAACACAGCGTAGAGTCAGCAATCGACCACGCAACTGAAGCAACGGAGACCATCGAGATGTCAATGGAGCAGTCAACCGCAAGCTGGGCCGCAACAACAACACTTACCGAACTCAACGAGCAGATCTGCACCTGCATGCAGTGTCCACTCGGCCACACACGAACGAACTTTGTGTTTGGCAGTGGCAATCCCAATGCAGACATCATGATCGTCGGCGAAGCGCCAGGCGCTGATGAAGACGAGCAAGGCTTGCCGTTTGTGGGTCGAGCAGGACAGTTGTTGACGAAGATTCTCGAGGCCATCTCGCTGCCGCGCGAAGAAGTCTACATCTGCAACATCCTCAAGTGCCGTCCACCGAATAACCGCAAGCCCCTTGTTGGCGAAACAGATCAGTGCGAGCCATATCTGTGGAAGCAGATTGAGATCGTGCAACCAAAGCTCATTCTCGCGCTTGGTCTCACCGCAGCAAACACCCTACTGAAGAACAAAGAGTCCATGACGAATCTTCGTGGAAAGATTCACGACTATCATGGCATTCGCACACTGGTGACCTATCATCCCGCGGCGCTGCTGCGGAATCCTGAATGGAAGAAGTACGCGTGGGACGACGTCAAGCTTCTTCGCAACCTCTACGATGCATCATGAACATTGCCGTACTTCTCGGCGGGATTAGTCCCGAACGTAACATCTCCATGGTGAGCGGTCGCGCGGCCGTACATGCACTTCGATCACTCGGGCATTCGGTTCGTGCAATCGATCCATCGCGCGGTGCCGATTGCATCCTCAACGATGACGAGCTCGCAGCAGCAACGCCACGGGCAGTAACGGATGAAGAGCTTGCAGCGTTTCGTCCCGTCGCCCTGATGGAGTGCGTCTCATCGTCGGCCTTTGATGGTGTCGATTGTGCATTCATCTTGCTGCACGGACGCTATGGTGAGGACGGCTACATCCAATCGCTGCTGGATCTGCGCGGCATCCCGTACACCGGTAGCACAATGTTGGCGAGTGCAGCGGCCATGGATAAGGGGCTCGCAAAAATGCTGTTCCAAGTTGCGGGCATTCCTACTGCGCCGTGGGTGACGCTAACACCGGACCAAGCTGATGATCACACGGTTCTCGAGCAGGTGATGACGGAAGTCGAAGGCGGACTTGTCATCAAGCCGAATGACCAAGGTTCGACGGTTGGAATGACGATTCTCAACACGCCAAACGTTGATTCACTTGGCGAAGCTGTGCGAATCGCTGGCATGTACTCATCGACGATCCTCATAGAGCGATACATCTCGGGTAGGGAGCTTACGGTTGCAGTGCTTGGAGACGATGCATTGCCGATCATCGAGATTGCGCCGAAGGATGGCTATTACGACTACACGAACAAGTACACCAAGGGTAAAACCGAGTACCACTGTCCTGCAGAGCTCTCGCCTGAAGTTGAAGATCATGTTCGCAACCTTGCTGTTGCTGCACACAACGTTCTGGGATGCCGCGCCTACAGTCGCGTCGATTTCCGTCTGCGCGAGGACAACATCCCGTTCTGTCTTGAAGTGAATACGCTTCCGGGGTTCACCGAAACGAGTCTTGTGCCGATGGCCGCTCGTGCAGCAGACATTGAGTTTCCTGCGCTATGTGAGGAGATCATGCGCTTGTCGGGTATCTTCGCGTCGTGAAACACATCCTTCTTACGGGCATCGGCAATGCCCTCGTCGACCTCGAATACCGCGTCACAGATGCCGAACTCGCTGCCTTTGGGGTATCCAAGGGAGCCATGACGCTCACAGAACCATCACGTCAGCACGACATGATTCAGGCACTGAATGATCGCGATGCGCATCGTTGCAGTGGCGGATCGGCTGCGAACACCATCATTGCCTTCGCGCAGTTTGGTGGCACGGCCGCGTATGCATCGCTGTTGGGTGGTGACCATTTTGGTGACTTCTACGCATCGGAGTTCAAGGACCTTGGCATTGTGTTGAATGCTGAGCAGATCAGTGGTGCCACCACCGGATCATGTCTGGTGTTGATCACACCCGATAGCGAGCGAACACTCAACACCACGCTTGCCGTGAACACAGAGTTTTCGCCACGTCACATCAATGAAGACCTCATTAAGTCGAGCGAGTGGGTGTACATCGAAGGGTACAAGCTCACGGATGATAACGGAGCAGAGGCTGTCGATCAAGCGTTGTTCTATGCGAAGAAGCATGATACACGCGTCGCGATCAGTTGTTCCGATGGGTTCATCATTGATGTGTTCGGCGACCGTCTGCGTTCGGTATTGAAGAGCGCTGATCTTGTGTTCTGCAATGAGCGTGAAGGCACAGGGCTCGCACAGACAGAGTCGGTGAACGAAGCATATGCATACCTCGCTGCGACCTTTCCGAACGCCGTGCTCACAGCTGGTGCCGAGGGCTCGCGTGTACGCTGGAACGGACACGACGTTGAGATTCCTGCGTACAAGGTTCAGCCTGTCGACACTACCGGTGCTGGTGACATGTATGCTGGTGCCTTCCTGTATGGCGTCCTACACCGTCATCACCCAGAGCATGCGGGACGTCTTGCATCGTATGCATCGGCCCAAGTTGTTGCGCAGTATGGTGCGCGTTTGCGTGCCAGCCATCTCGAGGTTCGTGATACCGTTCTGGCAACAGCACCAACAAACTGATAGGTACAACCGTGTCTCGCTGTCGACTCGCACTTCTCAGTGCCGCCGTCTTCGTCCTGATCGCCCCCGTGCTTTCAGCACAGTCCGGCATGACGTATGACGAGTTCGCGCGACGTCTCACACCCTATTTCGCAGAGGAGCTCATTCAGGACATCCGTCCAGCGCTCCCACAGGGATCTGCGTACCGCATCTGGGGATGGGACGTAGGTGATTTCAGTGGCGATGGCAACTACGACCTTGCTGTATCGGTAAATGTTCTCGGTACGCGCAAGCGTGAGAATCTTGTCTACCTCTTCATCGACAACGAGGGATTCCTCGTCAACATCGGCAAGCTCCCTTTTGCCTACATCGACCTACCGCTTGAGGTTGGCGTTGTGATCAAGGAGCAGACGTGCTACGTGACGCAAAAGCGACGCAGTGATGATTGGATGATTCGCGGCTATCGGTTTGGTGAAGGCAGCATCGTCCTTGTTGATGAGTTTGTATCGGACCGCGTTGAATCATTCGGACACGAGACGTTTCGGTCGTACCAGACACTTGAAACGCAAGAGCGGTTCATCACGGGCGATGGGGATCTAGCATTCGCAGCTGACTACGGGGTGATTCCAGCGTACAGCCGTGGACGCCAGGTATATGCCGGATACGTGCCCGAGATTACCGCAATGCGCATCAAGCACGTAGTAAATGGCGCGTTCTGGTGGACCGATGAGCGCGACGCATCGTTGCGCGCGCGGGTGGTGTACGACAACGACTACCTCTATCTCCGTGTCACAGTTCAAGATTCAACCATCATTACCGGGTGGTGTGACACATGCGCAGCCGACCGATTGGAAATTTGGTTCGACGTAACCCCAGCGGATGAACTTGGGGGGTCGCGCTACATCCAAACCGTCAAGCGGTCGACCATTACGCCCCGGTCGAGCACCGACAGCGGACTCTATGCCTTCTCGATTCAGATCGGTGATTTCGGCGATCGACGTCCAACCATCAAGGTCAAGACCACCGACGAACTCGACCCCGCACAAGACTCTGCCGTCCAACGGGTACGCGTCGTAACTGCACCACGCACAGGGGGTTACGTCGTTAAGGTCCGCATACCATTTGCCCTTCTTGGCTACGAACGGGCGCCTGTCGACGAGCAGTCGATCACCGAATTCGGATGCACCATTGCCCTGTACGATGTCGACAATGAGTTCCGTCCGGACGAGACCAGCGTGGTGGCTACAAGCCCCATTCAACCCCTCAACCCAGCGACCTATGGAGCCATCCAATTCATCCCCGACGGACGCTGGTATGGAGAAACCGTGAACATCTACACGGAATCTGTACTTAGTACACTTCGAGAATTGGGTTTTTAGCCCCTAAACGACCTATTTTTGCGCGCCATTAACGTTGGTCTGACCATGCATCAACGCGAGTCGGTTATGCAACAGCTCGCACCCTATCTCACACTTGGGGTGCAGCTTGCCGCAGCGGTGTGTGGTTGTGCTGTCGTTGGATGGTGGATTGATGCAACATATAACACCGAGCCATGGGCTCTCCTTGGCAGTGTTGTTGTTGGATCAACCGTGGGCCTCGTGCAGTTTCTTCGTGTTGTACAACAACTTGGGAAACGCGCACAGCGTGACGATCAAGAAACCTAATCATTGGGAGAATGCACCATCGTGGAATCTGCAGGGCCTTTGGCGGCAGTCCTAACAGCGTTGGGGATCTGTGTGATCAACACAGCGCTCGGATGGGTTGTATCGCGATTGGCGTTCGGCAAGGACCTCAACGTGTTTCTCGCAATGATCTTTGGAAGTCTTGGACTGCGCGCGATCATCGTGATGGTGAGCGCATGGTACTGTCTCAGCGTGATTAGTATGCACCAAGTTGCATTCTCATTAACGTTTGCGATTTCGTGCTTCGTGTTTCTCCTCGCGGAGATCTTTTTTTTTCATCGGTCCTACGAGAACGCCAAACGGCAATCACGCAGACCGGTGACGGATCTCTTGAAAAAAAAAACCTCTGACCTGATGTTGGTACTCGTACACCCATGAGCAATACCGCTAACGCACACTCCGACTCCCTTCAGCACGCCGAGCAGACGCACGGCGCTGATGGTCATACCAATCCTGAGGGTAGCGAGGTATTTACCACGCTGCTCAACTCGCTTGGGGACCACCACGAGCTGAACATCTTCTTCGGACACTACAAGATCCTACCGGTGATGCTTGTGGACGACGGATTCCACGTCTATCCAAACGTCGACGCGATGGAGCAGGCTGGCGTGTTCACGATGCATCACCCAGAACACGAACATCACATCGTGCGCACATCCACTGGCGCAAGCCCGAAGCTGGATCTGTCGGTCACGAACTTTGTTGCGTACGAGTTCATCGCAATCCTGATTGCAACGATTGTGTTTGGTATCGCACGCGGTGGATACATCAAGAACGCATTGCAAGCACCGAAGGGTCTGCAGAATGTTGTTGAGTCACTCGTGCTCTACGTGCGCGACGAAATCGTACGTCCGAACGTTGGTACTGATGCACGCGCGCACCGACTGATGCCGTACATCCTTGGCATCTTCTTCTTCGTGCTCACACTCAACCTTGTTGGTCTGATGCCTGGTTGCCACGCAGCAACTGGTGCGTTGGGTGTAACTGCTGCGTTGGCACTTACGACGTTTATCGTGGTGAATTTCGTTGCCATCAAGGACGCTGGAATTAAGTCGTGGCTGCACCACTTGTTGGGTGGCGCACCGTGGTACATGTTCCCAATCATGGTTCCGATCGAACTCATCTCGCTCTTCACCAAGCCGTTCGCGTTGATGATTCGTTTGTTCGCCAACATGACGGCTGGACACATCGTGTTGTTGTCGTTGGTAGGACTCATCTTCTTCTTCAAGAGCTGGATGGTAACTCCGGTGAGCGTAGCGTTCTCCGTGTTCATCTATATGCTTGAACTTCTCGTGGCCTTCTTGCAGGCCTACATCTTTGCTATGCTCGCATCTGTGTTCGTGGGTCTTGCTCTTGGTGATCATGCACACGATGATCATCATGGCGATGCACACGCGCACTAATCGTTCACTGATTTCGAAACCAATTCACATTCTCATCATCTGGAGGTTTACACAATGGAAGCAGTTGCATTTGCTTGGCTTTCTGCAGGTCTTGGTGTTGGCGTAACAGTTTTCGGCGTAGGCACAGGTATCGGTCGTCTTGCGGCTGCTGCTCTCGAAGCCTCAAGCCGTCAGCCAGAAAACGCTGGTGACATCCGTACAACGATGATCATCGGTGCAGCTCTTATCGAAGGTGTTGCACTTCTCGCAGGCGTTATCTGTATTCTCCTCGCTGTCAAGAGCTAACGCGACGACGATTCACGACCCCGCACGTCGGGGTCGGTCGTAGAGTTCGCACACTGTGGAGCTCTACGACCGATGTGTGGTGACACACGTCGTCCAATGACGACATTCCTTCACTCCGTAATTCTCGTCTTGCCATGCCTTCATTTCTTGAGATGAGCCCGGGTCTGATCATTTGGACCCTTGTCAACTTCTCCATCTTCGTGTTCATCATTGCGAAGTTTTTCTACAAGCCAATGCGCGCTGGTCTTGAAGCACGTGAGCAAACGATTGCCAATGCAATCGCCAACGCGGAGAAGGCCAATGCAGAAGCCACCAAGATCCTTGCAGAGAGTAAGGAGCGCATCGCAGGTGCGCAGCAAGAGATGATGGCCATCGTACGCGAAGGCAAGGCGCAAGCTGAAGCCATGGTTCGCAAGGCTGGAGATGATGCAGAAGCTGTAAAGCAGCAGAAGCTTGTTGAGTCGCAGCGCGAGATTGAGCGTCAAAAGGACGAGGCAATCAAGCAGCTGCGCGCTGAAGTGGCAACACTTGTTGTTGATGCAACCGAGAAGTTGCTCGGACGCAATCTGCAGGGCGACGATCACAAGCGTATCGTCGAAGGTTATGTCAACGAACTCTCGAAGAACTAAATGTCAACTCTGAAGATTGCACGCCGTTACGCGAAGTCAGTTCTCGAAACGGCAATTGAACACAAGCTGGATGACGTGGTCGCAACAGATCTCGCCACGGTAGAGTTGCTGGGCGCGAGCTCGGCAGACTTCCGTGCGATGATGCGCAGTCCGATCATCGATGCTGCGGTGAAGCTCTCCGTGCTGAAGGAAGCGTTGGGCTCTGCCATCAACCCGCTGACGATGGAGTTCTTGAAGCTGATCATCAACAAGGGTCGTGGAGATCTCTGGCGCGAAATCGTCATGGAATACCGCGCTCTGCTTGACGATCGCAAGAACATTGAGCGTATCAGTGTGACATCAGCTGTTGAGCTTGGTGCACAAGAGCGTTCGCAACTCGAATCAGCAATTAGTGCTCGACTCAAGAAGACCATCGTGGCAACGTACGCGACGGATCCAAGCATCCTTGGTGGTGCAGTGATCCGTGTCGGCGACCAAGTGCTTGACGGATCGATTCGCCATCAGCTGTATGTCCTCAAGGACAAGCTTGCTGTGGCGTAATCACCCTTTTACGACGTGAACAAACTCTAAAGGATTCAATCGCATGTCTGAAGTTCGTCCAGATGAGATCTCCGCGATTCTCCGTCGCCAGTTGACGGGATTCGAAAAGGAGACGGATGTTTATGAAGTCGGTACCGTACTCCAAATCGGTGACGGTGTGGCGCGCGTATACGGTCTCACAAACGTGATGGCCTCCGAGCTCGTCGAGTTCCCGAATGGCGTGGTTGGCATGGTTCTCAACCTTGAAGAGGACAATGTTGGTTGCGTGTTGTTCGGTGATGACTCGCTTGTGAAGGAAGGCGATCAAGCTCGTCGTACCGGTCGTATCGCATCGGTACCTGTCGGTGAGGGTCTGATTGGTCGCGTTGTCGACCCACTTGGACGTCCGATCGATGGTAAGGGGCCAATCAAGGAATCAAAGTTCTATCCGATCGAGCGCAAGGCTCTCGGCGTGATCGACCGTCAACCAGTTACGCAGCCACTGCAAACAGGTGTGAAGGCGATTGACTCGCTCATCCCAATCGGTCGCGGTCAGCGTGAGTTGATCATTGGTGACCGTCAGACAGGTAAGACGGTTGTTGCACTCGATGCAATCATCAACCAGAAGTACACGCACACACCAGAAGCAGCAGCACAAGGTATTGAGCCAGTGTTCTGTATCTACGTTGCGATTGGTCAGAAGGGCTCGACAGTTGCGAACGTTGTTTCAACACTCGAGAAGTACGGCGCAATGGCGTACACAACGGTTGTGAGCGCTACTGCTTCCGACCCAGCGCCACTGC
This sequence comes from Candidatus Kapaibacterium sp., assembly GCA_030830285.1. Taxonomy (GTDB): domain Bacteria; phylum Bacteroidota; class Ignavibacteria; order Kapaibacteriales; family Kapaibacteriaceae; genus UBA10438. The sequence continues at coordinate 39,037 of JAURNF010000218.1, read as the reverse complement.
AGTTTATCGCACCGTACTCAGGCTGCTCGATGGGTGAGTACTTCCGCGATAGCGGACGTCACGCACTTGTGGTGTATGATGACCTTTCAAAGCAAGCAGCTTCGTACCGTCAGGTATCGCTCCTTCTGCGCCGTCCACCAGGACGTGAAGCATATCCGGGCGACGTGTTCTATCTCCACTCACGTCTTCTGGAACGTGCTGCAAAGCTCTCTGATGCACTTGGTGGCGGTTCGCTCACTGCTCTCCCTGTGATCGAAACACAAGCAGGCGACGTGTCGGCGTACATCCCAACGAACGTGATCTCGATTACAGACGGTCAGATCTACCTCGAGCCAAGCTTGTTCAACGCTGGTGTGCGTCCAGCTCTCAACGTTGGTATCTCGGTATCACGTGTGGGTGGTAATGCACAGATCAAGGCGATGAAGAAGGTTGCTGGTCCACTCAAGCTCGACCTTGCGCAGTATCGCGCTCTCGAAGCGTTTGCGCGATTTGGATCAGACCTCGATAAGACAACACTTCAGCAGCTTCGCCGCGGCGCACGTCTGCTTGAAGTGATGAAGCAACCACAGTACTCTCCGGTGCCTGTCGAAGACCAGATCGTTGTGATCTATGCGGCTTCGAGCGGCTTCATGGATGAGCTCCCAGTGGAAAGCATCAAGAAGTACGAAACAGAGCTACTTGAGTTTGTGCATGCAGGACACGCGAACATCATCGATGGATTGCGCACCCAGAAGGCACTCACAGACGAGATTGTAGCGAACCTCAATGCTGCGTTGAAGAGCTTCACAGAGCGCTTCGCTGCAGCACTCTAATCCAGGAACCACGAGATGATCATCCTCACAGGTGGTGCTGGCTTCATTGGAAGCTGCGTGTTGGCATCGCTCAACGCCGCTGGACGAGAGGATGTGCTTGTTGTGGATTCGCTGGGCACGGGACACAAGTGGAAGAATCTTGTAGACCGTACGTTCATTGGCATTGTTAGCAAACAGGAATTCAGGGATATGATGGCGGTCGGCGATGTCGATGACGACGTCGAGGCTATCATTCACTTGGGTGCATGCTCGTCGACAACTGAGTCTGACGCTGACTATCTGTACGACAACAACTACCGCTACAGCGTTGATGTAGCGGAGTTCGCAGCAGAAGTTGGTGCACGATTCATCTACGCGAGCAGTGCGGCAACCTACGGCGATGGATCTCGAGGCTACGCTGATACAACAACTGACCTACGTCCGTTGAACATGTACGGCTACGCGAAGCATCTGTTCGATCAGTGGGTTCGCTCGAATGGGTTCGACGCGTCGTGTGTCGGATTAAAGTTCTTCAACGTGTTTGGTCCGAACGAATACCATAAGGGCCCGATGGCCAGCATGGTATCGAAGGCCGTACAGCAGATCGCCGACACAGGTTCGGTGACGCTGTTCAAGAGCACAGACGAGCGGTTCGGCGATGGCGGACAGATGCGTGACTTCATCTACGTGAAGGATGTCTGCGACGTGATCATGAAGCTGTTGCATCGACACGATGTCAACGGCATTTTCAATCTCGGAACAGGCGTAGCACGCTCGTGGAATGATCTCATGACGTCGGTGTTCGCCGCTATGGGTCGTCCAGTGTCGATATCCTATATCGACATGCCAGACGGACTCGCCAAGCAATACCAGAACTACACCCAAGCCGATATGTCGACGTTTCAGGCAGCGATGCCAGACGTTGCATTCGGAAGCCTTGAAGACACTGTTGCTGACTATGTCCGAGGATACCTCCTCAAGGACTGGCCGAATTTGTGAACCTCAATTGACGAGAACGGAAAAATCGGATGGCAACCCTACGCGAAACACGTGACCGCATTACGTCGGTCAAGAACACGTCGAAGATCACCCAGGCGATGAGCATGGTGGCTACGGCAAAGCTGCGTCGCGCACAAGATGCAATCACTGCCGCACGTCCGTTCGCGCAGCAAGTCCAGAAGATTCTGGGCAACCTTGCGATGGCCGACACAGAGTTCGTACATCCGTTCTTCGAATCACGGAAGACCGTGAGCTCGATCGCCATCATCGCGGTATCATCCGACCGTGGCTTGTGCGGTGCGTTCAACACGAACATGCTTCGCGTTCTCTCCTCGCGTATCGCAGCACTTGAAGCTGAACACCCTGGCGTTACGATCAACATCATTCCTGTTGGTAAGCGCTCGGTGAACGCTGCGAAGAAGGCGCCACAAGCTGTTGTGCAGGAATTCAATGATGTATTCGGCAAGCTGAGCTACGACACGGCTGTTGACATTGCAGACCTGGTGTCGAACGGCTTTTTGATGCAGAACTTCGATCGTGTTGAAATCGTGTACAACGAGTTCGTCACAGTAATGCGTCAGGAAGTTCGCACGATGCAGCTCCTGCCAATCGTACCAGACACCAATACTGTTACCTCAAAGCAAAGCGTTGACTACATCTTCGAGCCGTCACGTGCTGATATCCTCGATACGTTGCTGCCGATGTACATCAAGTTGCAAGTATGGCGCACGCTGCTCGACTCCAATGCTGCTGAGCACGCTGCACGTCGTATGGCGATGGAAAACGCCACAACGAATGCACGTGATCTGATCAAGACTCTCCAGCTGATCTACAACCGTGAGCGCCAAGCTGCGATCACGAAGGAAATGTTGGAAATCGTTGGTGGTGCAGAGGCACTCTCGAGCAACTAACACGAGTAGTTCGATGACAGACCGACTACCAGTGATGTCGCGGCAAGGTGTGATCCTGGCCATCATCATGGTTGGCGTGATCTATGTGTTGATCAGTGTTGGTGGCGACTCGGATGCGAATCCATACGCTGCATCGTATCAATCGCGCATCGGACTCTACGCTGAGAAACGCGATTCGTTAAACAAGCGACGTCAGATGAGCGAGCGCATGTTCGCTCGACACGTTGCTAACTACGAGATCCCTCAGTACATCGCACCGCGCCTGCGTCCGACAGATACATTGCTCCTCCCTCCGATGTCGTATGGCAATCGCTATATGCGTGATAAGGCATACTGGACCGACCCACGGTTCTTTGCATGGATGGTTGGGTTCCACAACGTGATTCCGTGGAACGACGCTGCACGTCGCTCACAGGCGAATGCCTTCATTGTGCTCGAGCCAAACATGATCTGGATTGCACGACGCGGAAGTCGCAACGTCAACATTGATTCATTGCTCACCGAATACGGACGCGAGCAATGAACACAACAGTCTCGCTCGTAATCACCCTTCTCTTGCAACTGGTCTCCGGACTCGGCGTGATCGCACTCCTGCGTCCGCGCATTACTCGAAGCGTCGCAATTCCAAGTGCAGTGCTGATCGGTATGTTCATGCACACGCTTGTGCTCTTCGCATGTGCGCTTGCATCCGTCGAGATCACGCGCTCGCTCGGAATGATCTCTGCTGTTGTAGCGGCCGTGCTCCCAAATCTTGCATGGCCACGTGTGTCGAAATCATATGGCGAATGGCCTGCCATGCCGAAGTGGTCGCTCTCTCTCTCAGACATCGTAACACTTGGCCTTGCATCGTACCTCGCGTATGCCGCATTCTGGGCTGCATGGTACTGGCCTGTAACGCCGTTTGATGCCGTCGTGGGGATTGATCTTGTTGCGAAGACAGCAGTCGAGGATGGAACGCTAGTTAATCGCGTCTTCACTGATCCATTCTTATCGCAGCATCTCTCGAATCAACCCTTCTACGCTCCATTCGCAATGTTCTTGCAGGTGATCTATCGGCTGATGGGGTATGCTAGCGGACAGATGTGGGTGCCTATCGTTGCCGTGTGCTTCATGTGGTTCACATGGGTTGAACTACGTCGAACGTTGCACCATGTGCTTGCAAATGTCTTGTGGTTGCTGCTCCTGCTCACCCCTGAGATGCTTGGCTACACGTATCTCGTTCAGACGGATTACCTAAACGCTGCGATGTTCGTGCCTGGCGTGCTACTGTTCTGGCGTGCGATTCGCGAAGATGATCGCGGGTCGATGTGGTTGTCGACCGTGTTCTTTGCAGCAGCATGCTGGTCGCGCACGGACGCCATCATTCTGGTCGAGCTCGGCTTGATTGCATCGCTTCCACTTGTTGCACGAGCTTCATCATGGAAACATGCCACGCAGACATTCGTCGTTCAGTCGGTGATAATGGGCGTAGTGTTTGCACTCTGGCATGTGCTGTACTTCAACGCATATCTCCCTGTGCGTCCGTCTACGAGTGACCAATTGCTAGGATTTGATCTTGCGCGCGCACTGACGGTGAGCACATCGCTCTTCACCAACGTGATTGCCGATGTTGACTATTGGGGATGGGTGTTTCTCGTGTTCCCAGTTGTGCTGATCGCAGATATTGTGCGCCAACGGAAGATCGAAACGCCAATGCTGCTTGTATGGATTGGTGCGCTGCTCGTTGGATTTATCGTGATTGGTACAATCTTCAGTGCCGCAATCGTTGAGCAAACGCTCCGGCGTGGTATCTTCAAGCTGGTTCCACTCGTTGTCCTTGCGATGGCTGGAACACAGCTGTTGCAAACAGCTTCTCGATATCTGTCGAACTGGGAGGCAGGACGTACGTCCTGATGCGGTGATGCCGAAACTGCTCTACATCCTTGTTGCTTCGATGGGAACGATCATCGTTCTCATGACGGCGAGTGCATTATTGTCACGTTTGTTTGCAGCACGATCGATCAAGCGATTGATTCGAACGATCGGTAAGAACGCGCTCCCAAACATCTCGAATGAGCGCATGCAAGGTTTGCCGGAGCCGATTCAACGCTACCTGCGATATGCACTCAAGGATGGTCATCCAAACATTCGCTATGCAGTGTTGTTGCAACGTGCGCGATTTCGTCACGGACCCAACCGTCCGTGGTTTACCGTGAAGGCTACCGAAGTACTCTCAGGTATGGAGCCTGGCTTTGTGTGGGAAGCACGACTACGTCACAACGCATTCTGGTGGCGCACAGCAACATTGAGCTACGTCAACGGCATTGGACATGGTCACGTGAAGCTGTACGGTGCGCTTACGCTCTCGGAGTACGAAGGCAAGGAAACCGACGCGTCGATGCTCTTCCGTGTGTTGAGCGAGCAGGTGTGGTTGCCAACAGGATTGTTGCCAACGAAGACGCTGCGCTGGGATCCGATTGATGCGAATACCGCTCGTGCAACGATTGTTGATGGAACGACGCGTGTATCAGCAACAGTGCACGTAAATGAACTCGGACAGATTGATCGCATCGTTACGAACGATAAGTATCGCGATCACAAGAGTGGCTTTGAGCAAGCGACATTCACACTCGTGTGCAAGGCATACGAAGAGGTCGAAGGTGTGATGATTCCAACAGAGGTCGACTTCGTATGGAATCTTGACAGCGGCGACTTTGAGTACGGTCACTTCCGCATCACACGCGCTCGTTACGTCTACGCGTAACGCACTGCCGCACTACTATGCGCCGCGTTTGGCGCGCATCCACGCTGCTGGAATCGAGAAGATCTTCTGAAGCTTCGTAGTGCTTGCGCGACGGAGGAAGATGTTGTAGTCCATCGACTCGATGATACGAAGAATCTTGCGATAGTTCATGCTCATCAAGTAGACCGTTGTGCGGCTGTCACGCTCGAGCATTGGGATGCCGCGATCAGATGATGCGTAGTATGATTCAGCACGATTGGTGTAGTCGCGAATCAACGCGTGCAATTGTGGTGTCCAACGGCGTGACATGATATCGTCTTCTGTTACACCGTATGCATCAAGATCATCCAGCGGCAGATAGATCCGTCCACGCTCTGCGTCTTCACCGACATCGCGAAGAATGTTTGTGAGTTGCATAGCGATGCCAAGTTCAATCGCATGCGCAAGAGCTTCCTTCGATGAGTATCCGAAGATCTCGGACGTCATCAATCCCACGACGGATGCAACCTTGTAGCAATACACATACAGCTCGTCGAACGTCTCGAAACGTGTGACGATGGTATCCATCAACACACCTTCAATCAACTCGTCTGGCAAGTTGCGTGGAATGCGATATGTCGACAGCGTGTCTTCCCACGCTGTGAGAATCGCAACCTTTGTTGGATCGTCGGCTCCAGACGATGGAAGATGTTCGCCTGCATAGAGTGCGTCCAGATCTTTGCGCCATTGTGCCACCAACGTCACAGCATGATCACGTGTCACGTCTCCTCGCTCCATCGCCACATCGATGAGATCGTCGACGTACCGACAAAATGCATAGACTGCGTAGCAGGCGTTGCGTTTGTGTGGGGCAATGAAGTGTGATGCGAAGTAGAACGTTTTCGCATGCGTGAACGTCACACGTCGGCATACCTCGTATGCTTCTGTGATTGACGGAACGTGTGTGGAATGAGCTACGTGCACGCGGAAAACATTCCCTAGCTTTGGACCTAATGAGGAATCAATACTGATGAAGATACGCACCGTCTATCGCTGTTCAAGCTGCGGACATTCCGCCCCGAAGTGGATGGGACGATGTCCGGGATGTGGCACATGGGAGTCGATGATCGAAGAAGTCGACGCATCTGCAACAGCAAAAGGTGCATCTGCCAAACGTCGTGCACAAGCAGTTGGCTCGGTACTCTCAACTGCACTCTCTGATGTACAAGCCGATCAAGCGCAACGCATACCCACGGGAATGGCAGAGCTCGATCGCGTACTCGGTGGTGGTCTCATGCCAGGTAGTATCGTGTTGGTCGGTGGTGATCCCGGCATGGGCAAGAGTACGCTCATGCTTCAGCTTGCCGCCTATGCAGGTTCGCTCTCTGCAGAACGTCCGTGCTTGTATGTGACAGGTGAAGAGAGTTTGCATCAGATCAAGCAGCGTGCTGAACGATTGGCCATATCAGCAAACGGAATTGTTGTTGCTTCAGAGACCAGTGTTGAGCGCATTGCTGCACTCATCGAACATTCTGCGCCATCACTTGTTGTTGTCGACTCGGTTCAGACGATAACGACCGATGTGCTTGAATCATCTGCTGGCAGTGTTGCGCAAGTGCGTGAGTGTACATCACTGCTCACTCGCATTGCAAAGCGAAGTGGCATACCAATCATCATCATTGGTCACGTCACGAAGGACGGAATGATTGCTGGTCCGAAAGTGCTTGAACACATGGTTGATGCTGTGCTGCAGTTCGAAGGCGAGGGCACATACTCGTACCGCGTATTACGTGCGCTCAAGAATCGCTACGGCTCGACAAACGAGCTTGGTGTGTTCGACATGACGTCCACCGGATTGCGTGAAGTACACAACCCAAGTGAAGTGTTGCTCAGTAATCGCAATGCGAACGAACCAGGCACTGCAGTTGTCGCAGTCATCGAAGGCACACGTCCACTCTTGATCGAAGTACAAGCGCTTGTATCGCCAACCGGCTTCAGCATGCCACAGCGTGTGAGCACAGGGTACGACGCAAAGCGACTGCAGATGATTCTTGCTGTGCTCGAGAAGCGCGGTGGTGTGCAGGTGCGACAAAGCGATGTGTTCGTGAACGTCGCTGGTGGTATCGCTGTGCAAGATCCTGCGATCGATCTCGGTGTTGCTGTAGCGATTACCAGCTCCATCATGGACAAACCCATCCCCAACGGTGTGGCATTTGTCGGCGAGCTTGGACTTACTGGTGAGGTGCGTCGCGTGGCCTACCTCGAGCAGCGCGTATCCGAGGCTGTGCGGTTAGGACTTGATCAGATCTATGCGCCAAAATCTGGCGAAGGCAAGGTTGCCAACGTTGTCCCTGTTGAACGTCTTTCGCCTGTGCTCGCAGCATTGTTTGGGTAGGTTCGTAACTTGCCGTCATGTTCGAGAAAGAGATTGACCGTGTTCGCAAGCAACTCAAGCAGCGACTCGACACGCGTCAACCCAGCACATCTCTCGCAGCCATTCTGGCAAACGCGAATATTCATCCTTCGTACAGGGCCTTTTTCAAGGCCGAGGCGGAGTGGTGGCTCTATGAGGAGCGGGCACTGCGTGCATCGAACCCACGGTTCGATACGTCCGCGCCCGAGCTGCAGAGCGTTTTCCCGAAGCTTGACGAGCTCTACCTTGGGTCGGCCCGGTTCGACCACGAGGAACTGAATGCAACCATCGATGCAGCCGTTAAGACCCGTCTGAACTTCTTGTGCCGTCCACGTACCACCCTCAAGTGGTTTGTGTACCGTGGGGAGCCTACAAAGCCCCTTTACGAAGTCCTGATGCGGCTCAACTACCTCACAGACAACGCATATCTCCTCGACGGGATCCGTCAGTGGGCGGCCACACGTCCGGCAGAAGCCTCGTCGTACGAGATCCTCAGCGTCATCGAGTTCGAGCGGATCGTCGAAAAGGTCGATAACGACGCCATTCTGGACCTCTCGCAGGACGAATTCGTGCGGTTGTTGGATGGGTTGTACGGGTTTTTCTACGAAGCCGACCCAAATCTGCCCTCCGAGGCAGTGCCAACCGAGGCCGTCATCATCTTTTTGGATGATAAAGGGGCTATCCCAATTTCGCAGGCGCTCGAACGCCTGCTGTACCGCGAGGAGCTCCGTACGCTCACGCGTAGCAAGCTGATCGACGTGATCAACGACGTGATCGCCTCGATTGGGACGAATGATTTTGCTGAGAGCTCTCCCGAGCAGAGCGAGGGACCTCAGACAGCTGAGACCTCTCCCGAGCAAAGCGAGGGACCTCAGGCAGCCCAGCGGGTGGCAAAGTTTATTGCCCAGCTTGATGCTTCTACCAAGGAGCGAATCGTAAAGAAGATCTTTTCACGGGATCACACCCAATTTGACCACACCGTGCAGGAGATCCTGCGACGTGCGACATGGCGAGAAGCTGCTGGCGAGCTCGACCGTTGGTTTGCCCGGCAGGGTGTGGCGCCCGATAGTGCGGCGGCCATGGAGTTTGCGCAGGCCATGCACAGGAGCTACCTATGAATTTTATCGATACGGCCTGGATTGAAGTCAAGGCCGGTGACGGCGGAGCGGGGCACATCTCGTTTCGTCGTGAAAAGTACGTACCTATGGGTGGCCCGGATGGTGGCAATGGAGGCAATGGGGGATCCGTGTATGTCGAAGCAGATCAACAACTTGGGACGCTTCTCGACTTCCGGTACACGCGCATCTACAAAGCCAAGGCTGGTGCAAGAGGGGGTCAGAGCAACTGCACAGGCAAGAGTGGCGACGATGTCGTGATTCGTGTTCCAGCAGGTACAGTGGTGCGTGATCGCGAATCCGGTGAGCAGATTGCAGACCTTTCCGTGCACGGCCAGCGCGTCCTTGTTGCTAAGGGCGGTCGTGGTGGACGTGGAAACTCGGAATTCGTGACGTCAATCAACCAAGCTCCGCGCATGGCCGACCCAGGTACACCGGGTCAGGAATGCACGCTCGAATTCGAGCTTAAGCTGTTGGCTGATGTAGGGTTAGTGGGCTATCCCAATGCCGGCAAGAGCACCCTCATCTCTGTGATTAGTGCTGCAAAGCCAAAGATTGCCGATTACCCCTTTACCACGCTCATCCCCAACCTTGGGATTGTGCGTGCTGGGATTGGCCGTTCCTTCTCGGTAGCCGATATTCCTGGGTTGATTGAAGGGGCGCACGAAGGTAAAGGCTTGGGGCATCAGTTCTTACGTCACGTCGAGCGCACGGCAGTGCTCGTGTTCCTGCTTGACTGCACCAGTGAGGACCTTGGGGCAGACCTTGCGGTGTTGAAGCGAGAGCTCAAGCAATACAACCCCCAGATGGCCAAGAAACAGTCGATTGTTGTGCTCAGCAAGCTCGATTTGCTCGACGAGGACGGCCGCAAGGCCCTAAAGGCCAATTCCTGGGTGAAGCGCCACAAGCCAATGATGATTTCGGCCGTTGCGCATGAAGGCCTCGACCCCCTTGTCGAGGCGCTTTGGGGATACGTAAGTGTGTATCGTGCTGAAAACTCAACCACTTAACGAATGTACCGTTTTTTGGCACGGTCATTGTATAGTCTACTCTGCCATGAAAGTGGGTTGGGATTTTGGGGACACGTGCTTCAAAACCGTCAACTCCGCGTTTATGGTGTGAAATCTATTTCACACCCTACCACTGAATTGCATTTGATTACGATGGAAGCACGCCAGTACATCTACGCAACGGCTCGGGTCCTGCCAATGGCAGGTACCCAAAATTTACCGTTTGGTGGATCCGACGTTGCCTCCTATTTTTGCGCCGATGCGCGTCCCACCCAGCGTGGGGGAGGCGTGTCCCGCGCCGTTATTAATCCACGGTTCGGAATCACTGTATGAATCACTTGTACGAAGGGGCCGGCTGTCGCATGACCCGACCGAATGTACATTCCGAAACAACGGGGCGCCACGGGCGCCAATCGCTGTTTGCGGCAGGGGATACAATCATCATACCTAGCTCAACGAAGAAGAATAAATCGAATAACAGTATTTCAAAGTTTCATTTGGAGGATCGTATGAATCGATTCGATTCCACGTACTCATCAGGACAACGGAAGGTGGGGCTATGGCTCCGCGCGCTGTTGCTCGTGATGATCACGACGGCCGGTCTGCTCAGTAGCAGTTCGGTTCAAGCGCAGACTACGTTGACAACAACGTATTCTACGGCACCAGTTTGTGCTGGATCATCGACGACGGTGACCGGTAACCTCACACCGGCAGGCGTGAACATTGGGTATGCTGGAGCAGGTGTTGCTGCAGCGGCTCAAGTTGCGCCAGTTGCGGCTAACGTTGTCAATCTCGACGACGACCAAGTTTCAGGACAAATCCTGATTCCTGGTGAGCAGTTTGTATTCCATGGCGAAACAATTGACCTTGGCGTCAATGGTTTCTACATCGGATCGAACGGCTTCATCACGTTCCGTAACGCTCCACTTGAAACACAGATTGCTCCACGCAATCTTGGCGCGCCTGGTCTGAACCAGACGTACAATGCCATCTACCTCTGTAACACTGACCTGTCACCACAGCTTGGTGGTCAGATCTGGTGGGAATTCAATGCTGCAACGAACATTCTCTATGTAACATTCGAAGATGTTCCGTTCTTCCTTCCTGGTGGCGCACCTGGTGTTGCTAACGCTGACGTTGTTGACGTCCAGCTTCAGCTCCACTGCGTTGGCGCAGCGAACGCTGGCCGCATCATCATCCAAGTTGAAGACATCCAGTACAATGCTGCATTTATTAATGCGGCTCAGAATCAAGTCTCTATCGGTCTCCTGAACAATTGCCAAGCTCCAGCTGGTACAATTGGCCTCAACCAAGCAAACATTCTGAACCCAGGTGGTTACGTGAATGTGTGCTATTCATGGGATCCAGCAGCTCCTGGACTCGCAGGTACGCAAGTGCAATTCTTCCAGTGCCCAACGCCTGGTGTGGACTGTAATGGTGTTGGCGGTACGAATGTTGGTTCGGATGGAATTGCTCCATATCAGTATGTATATGCTCCGCCAGCATCGACATCGAATCAATCGTACTTCTTCTACACACGCGCTACGATGAACAACTGTGAAACAGTTACATCGGCTACAGCGCAGTTGAATGCGACAGCAACTCCTTCAAACCCAGCTTCGATCTCTGGCAACCAGAATGTGTGCCAGGGCGGCTCGGTAACGTACACAGCAACACGCACGGTAACTGGTTCGACGTTCAGCTGGAGCTGTTCCCAAGGCGCGGCTACGATCGTTACAGGCGGCACGGGTGCAGATCAGGCAACGATCACATTCCCTGCAGGCGGATCACAAGGCGGTTCGTCATATAACATCACGGTTACTGAAACTAACCCTGCAGCACCATCATGTGCTTCGGCAGCTATTACGTTTAACAACCGCGTAACAATCTACACGACGCCATCTGGCTCGATCACGGTTGGTACACCAACGCAGTGCGCGAACGTTTCGACGACAGTTTCGTCGTCACTGACGGCACCAACGGGTAACACATACAACTGGTCGATCACAGCGAACCCAACGGGTGCTTCGTTGTCATCGACAACAGTTCAGAACCCAACGATCACATTCCCGGTCGCCGCTGTAGTCCAGCCAACAGCTGCACAGACAACAACGGTTCAGGTGATTGTTGCAAACGGACCAAGCAACCTTTGCTCGGCTACGTTTACAGCGAACCTTGTGATTAACCCAATTCCACCAGCCAACACTGTTGTCGGTTCACCAACTGCAGTGTGCCCGAACACAAACGTTGTCTACACGATCACCGGCAACACGGGACTTGGCAACACGTACACGTACTCTGCATCTGGTCTTGCCTACACATGGCAGGGTGGATACATCAACGGTACGTCAACAGGTGCAACATCGCGCACGATCCAGTGGACAGCAGCTGCTGGCGGTACAGGTACAGTCACAGTTGTTGAGTCAACAACGTCTGGTTGTACTCGTACGTACAGCACAACAACAACGGTACACGCTCTTCCAGCTCCGTCGATTGTTGGTGCGAACACACCATGTCAGTTCCTCGCATCTGCAACGGGCAACCCATCGTTCCAAACGGCTCCAACGCCGCTGAACTATACATATGGTTTGGCCTCTGGTAACGTTGCGAATGGTTACCGTTGGGTTTTAACAGGTGGTAGCATTGTCGCTGCAAACGCAGCAACAACAACAACTCTCCCAGCTACATCGACGAACACCGGCGGTACAGGTGTTGGTGGCAACTTCAACACGGGCGTTACACAAGTAACGGTTCAGTGGACGTCAACAGGTGCGCAATCAATCTCATGTGTTGAGAACACAGTGAACGGTTGCCAAGCAACAACGACGATGGCTGTAACAGTAACAGCATCGCCGGTAGCTGCTGACTTTGGCATGACTGGTGCAGGCATCGGTGCTGCAACAATCCCTTGCGCAGGCGCAACACATACATACACTGTTGCAGGTGCCGGATCACACACGATTAGTGTATCTGGTAACTCAAGCCTCTCTGCAGCAACGGGTGGTCTTTCAATCGGTGGCGGTCAAGTCACTGGTACAGGTGCTGGTACGTTTGACGTGACATGGGGTTCAGGCTCAACTGGCACGATCACTCACGAGTACACTGTTGGCGGTTGTGCATCGCTTGAAACATACACGATCTCTATCCAGCCACTCCCATCATTCACAATCACACCTCCATCAGGAACACTTTGCGGTGGCTTGAGCCACACGTGGAACGTCTCTGGTCTTGTGAATGATGGCGGTTCACCAACATACTTGTGGGCTGAATTAAGTGACCCATCAGGTATCGGTACACCGGGAGCAACAAGCGCATCGTCGTTCACAGTTGCATTCTCAAATCCAGGTACAGCAACAGCTTCGTATCAAGTTAGCTGCGTAGTTACCGGTTCAGCACCAACATCATGTGTAAGTGCTACGGTAACATCGTCTGTAACAATCACGCAAACACCATCCGCTCCTGTCTTGTCTTCTGGTGCAGCAACATCATGCGCATCTGACGCAAACGGAACACGCTCGCAGTCATACACATTCACTGGCACAGCCGGTGGTACACTCAACTGGACTGTATCGGGCGCTCCTGCTGGTACAACGACATCAGGTTCAGTTACACTGCCGAGCGCATTCAGCGTTACTTGGGGTCAGATTGCTCGCGTAGCATCAACAGCTCCAACATCGCAAGTTGTAACAGTGTCGGCAACACAAACAGTTGCTGGTTGCACAAGCTCAAGTGCTTCGACAACAACGACATTGTATGCGATGCCTGCTGACGCTCAGGTTGCAACAACTGGTGGTGCACCTGCTATTACGTCACTCTGCGCTGGTACAATTGTTCCAGTCGGTTTGACTGTAACGACGAACGGTAACTCTGGTCAGCCAACGATTAACTACACATGGACAGCGTCGGGTGTAACTCTCTCAGCTGCTGGTCCTGCCACGACGAACTCGATCACGAACCTCGGTGGTGCTGGTGCAAAGTCGATCACGGTAACAGCAACTGACCCAGCTTCAAGCTGCGCAACTACGACAGTTACAAGCTTCACAGTTGCTCCGGTCCCAACACCGGTAGTTTCTGGTCCTACAGCAGTTTGCCAAGAGATCAACAACCCAGTTGGTCAGCCACATGCTGGTCCTTGGACACACACATACGACTACTCAACAACACTCGTATCTGGTAACAGCTACGGATGGCAGGCAACTGAAGGCTTCATCGTTGGGTACTCAACAAACAACGGTGGAAGCTGGATCACACCAGCTGGCAACGTAACACCAGTTGGTAGCCAAACACTGGCTGCGACTGTCAATGCAAGCCGCATCCGCGTAGTGTTCTACGGCACAACACCTGGTAGGGTGAAGGTCACAGAAACATTCCCAGGTGGTGCAGGTTGCGGTACAACTACACCTGACTACAACGTAAACTTCAACCCACGTCCAACAGCACAAACGCTGTCGACATCTACAGCAAACGTTTGTAGCGGATCAAACGGTACGATTACACTTGCTTCTTCGCAAGTCAATTGGACGTACCGTCTCGAAGTATCGACAAACGGTGGTACTTCGTGGGCACTTTCAACAGCACCACAAGTAGCTGGTACAGGTGCAGGACTCACATTCACGGTCCCTGCTGCTGAGCTTGCATTCACTGCAACTGCTCCAACAGCATCAACGTACACATTCCGTGCAATTGCAACATCAAGCGGTGCTAGCCTTGTTACAGGTTGCGGTCCATACGTTGCATCAGTTGCGAACACAGCAATCAACGTCCACGGCATTCCTCCAACACCAACACTTACCGTAAATGCTGGTAGCGAGCGCACATGCTTTGGTTCGCTCATCAACTTTACTGCTGTTAACACAGTAACTTGGGCGAACTACCAACTCGAGCGCAGCCCTGCAGGAGCAGGCGTATGGACGCTTGTTGGAACATTTGGTGGCGGTGCGGGTTCAATCGCACTTGCAGATGCCACATCGCCTGCTGGCGGTGTGCCAACACTTGCTACTCCGAACTACGACTTCCGTGTTCGTGCAGTATCATCAACAAACCCACCAGCTTGCCAGAGCGGCAACTCTACAACAGCATCGACAACAGTGTTCGCACTGCCAACAAACCCTGGCGTAACGATTACTCCAAACCCAGTGTGCTTCGAAGAGAACTTCACAGTTTCTCTCGCAACTACACAAGCTGGTGTGATCTACCAAGTACGCAAGGGTGGCGCAGCGCTTTCGCCAGCAGTCACTGTTCTTGGTGACGGCACAGGCAAGACGCTGACAATCAACTCTGCCTACCTCATGCCAACGATCACATCGAACCCATCGACGTCATCGAACGTCACGGTTGATGTATCGGCAGCACTCGTACAGAACGCAACGCACACACGCGCTATCCCAGCGGGTGGTTGCTTGCAGTCATACGGTTCGACAGTAGTAGCAGTTCTCGAGAAGCCAGTTGCTTCGATCTCATCAAATGCAACAGCATGCGGTGGTTCAACAACAGTCTTCACTCCGGGCAACGTAACACCAGCTCCGAACCAGTTCTTTGATTGGACGTTCACAACAACGCCTCCAGCAGGAACAACACCAACGTTTGCTAACCGCACGGTTAACAACACTGTGAATCCGTTCACAGTGACATGGGGTGACTACGCAGTATCATGCAACCCAGTTGCAGGCTCACCAGAAACTCAGACACATACAGTACGTTTGATTGCTGAGAATGCAAACGGTTGCTTGGACACAACAACACGTTCAGTTACGCTCTACCCAACACCATTTGATGCATTCGTTCAAGGTGATGCTACAGCATGTGTGTACGGTGGCTACGAAGAGCACATCAAGACATACTCGCTCAAGCGTACGCTTGGTGCAACATGTACGTTCCCAACAGGAACCACATATGCATGGTCGATGTCAACAGGTACAGTGTCTGGTACGATCCGCTCGGGTCAAGGCACAACTGACATCATCGGTGAGTGGAACACAACAGGCGGTTCAGGCACAGGTACAGTTACTTGCGTCGTGACACTTCCGGCATCATGGGGTGCATGTTCTTCGACGAAGTCGATGAACGTAACGGTATACCCACTCCCAACACCAGCTATTGTTGGTCCAACGGACGTGTGCCAGAACAACCCAGGTTCGCCAACATCTACATCGAACTACTCGTCAACACTCTACACGGGTGATACATACAAGTGGGACGTAGTTGGTGGTACAATCACAACACCAGGTGGTGCAGCGGGTGCAGGTACAGTAGCTAGCCCATCAACGGTTACAGCTCTGAACCAGAACACGATCACAGTTACTTGGGGCTCAACTCCAACGAACTCTGCAACAGTGACACTCACAGAGACAACTCCAGCTGGCTGTGTCGCTCGTAACACGATCACTGTCAACGTCCGCGCAACACCAACACCGGTGATCAGCGGTCCAACAACGATGTGTGACAATGCTGTTGCAACATTCTCAACAGCTAACAACGCTCCGAACAACACGTACAACTGGGCAATCACAGGTAACGGTACGATCACAGCAGGTGTTAACACAGCATCAGCTACAGTTCTCGCTGGCAATCTTGCTGGTGGCAACTTCACGATCTCGGTAACTGAGACTGCAACAGCTACAACATGTTCGAAGACAGTAAGCAAGGTTGTTTCGCTTGCCGCAACACCAGTTCCAACAATCACACGCGTAACAGCAGGTGGTTCAGTTGGTGGTGCATGCGTTAACCAGACAATCACATACGGCAACTCAGACGCAACAACTGGTACGTTCGGCTACCTCTGGACAGTATCTGCAAACGGTGCTATCTCGGGTGCGAACAATGCTTCTACAGTAGACGTCAACTGGACGACAACAGGCACAGGCACAGTAACACTCTCGAAGTGGCACAGCGCAACTCAGTGCACAACGACGGTCGCTCAGAACGTAACTGTTGTAAACCCACCAGCTCCGATCATCACAGGTGCAACAAATGTTTGTGGTAATTCAACACAGACATACAGCACAACAAACAATGCTGGCAACACATACTCATGGTCGCTTGGTAATGCAACGATTCTGAGTGGTTCAGGCACAAATGCTCTTACTGTTAAGTGGAACAACCCAGCACCTGGTGCGACGTTGTCATCAACAGTCACAGTAACAGAGACAAACACAGCATCGGGTTGCTCGAACAGCGCTTCTGTTCTTGTGACAATCAATTCAATGCCAACGCAGACAGCGATTGCTGGCCCTGCAACGGTATGTAACGGTTCAACACAGAACTACAGCGTTACAAATGGTGGTGGTCAGGAATACAGCTGGACAGTAACTGGTGGTGCAATTGTCAGCGGTAATGGCACAAGCGCAATCAGTGTTCAGTGGACAACAGTTGGTACACAGACAGTTGGTGTAACAATCACAACGGCTGGTACAACATGTTCGACATCACTCACACGTAACGTTGCTGTTGAAGATCAACCAGCTCCAGCTATCACAGGTACATCGCCTGTATGTACTGGCACAACAACGTCGTACAGCACACCAGCGGTTGCTGGCCACACATATCAGTGGACACTTTCGGGTGGTGGTACGGCAGTGTCGGGTACAACAAGCAACTCGTACTCAGTCAAATGGACTACAGCAGGTACACACACAGTAACAGTCACGCAGCGCAATGCTTCGGCTAACTGCCAAGCGACAGCTACGATGAACGTTGTTGTGAACCAGACACCAACGCAGACAGCTATCAGCGGTCCAGCAGTTGTATGTAACGGTTCAATCGAAAACTACACAGTCGTAAACGTTGCAGGTCAGACATACACATGGACTGTAACAGGTGGAGCGATCACAGACGGCGCAGGCACAAATGATGTCGCTGTTCAGTGGACAACACTTGGCAACCAGACTGTAAGCGTTACAATCAGCACAACTGGAACGAACTGCTCGACATCACTCACACGTAACGTGTCAGTTGAAGAGCAGCCGAATCCATACATCGCTGGTCCAACAGTGGTCTGCTCTGGCGAAACTGTAGAGTACAGCACAGACGACAACGCTGGTCATTCGTATGCTTGGACAGTAAGCGGTGGTGGTTCGATCGTATCGAACCCAGCTAGCAGCACGATCAATGTTCAGTGGACAACAGCGGGCTCATGGACGCTGTCGGTAACACAAGTGAACTCATCGGGTAACTGCGCACGCACACAGATTGCTACGGTAGTTGTCAAGCAAACACCAACAGCTACAGCAATCTCACGCGTAACACCAGGTGGCAATCTTAACCAAGCTTGCCAAGGCCAGCAGATCACGTACTCGACACCAGCTAACGCTGCGAGCACGTTCAACTGGACAGTAACTGGTGGTACAGTAGTTGGTTCAGCTACAGGCAACCAAGTTCTTGTGAACTGGCAGAACCAAGGTAACGGCACAATCACAGTAACTGAGACAACAACAGGCACGACTTGCGCTACAACACGCACTGCTAACGTTGCTGTCGGTTACCAGCCAACACCTGCAATCGACGGGGCACGCGTAGTATGTATCGACAAGACACATACATACGCTACACTCACAGTTCCAGGTAGCACATACAACTGGTCGATCACTCCAGCTAATGCGTTCCAAACAGTTGCTGGTTATCCAGCAGCTAGCGAAATCACAGTTCGCTGGATTCAGCCAGGTCTCCACACAATGACGGTCACAGAAACAGCCCTTGGTGGTTTCTGCGTCGGTGTTCAGACAATCAACGTTCGTGTTAACCCAATCCCAACACCGGCAATCACGTCGGCAACAGGATTCGGTAACCCATCAACACGTCGTCCAGGCGTGGTTTGCAACAACAGCACACACACGTATGCTGTGACAGCAACACCAGACAACGTATTCCAGTGGGCAGTAACTGGTGGTACGATCCTTTCGGGTCAGAACACCAACACGATCACGGTTCAGTGGGGTGCAGCTGGTGCGGGTACAGTCGCATGCACAGAGACAGTTCCTGGCTCTGACTGCATCACGACAACGACACAGCAGATCGACATCCGTCGTACGCCAACACCGGTCATCACAGGCGAAGTCAACCCATGCGGCAACGCTACGTTTGACTACACAACACCACTCGTGACAGGTAACACATACACTTGGTCGGCAATTGGCGGCACAGGTGTTCAGACGGCTCCAAACACATTCCGCGTAACGTGCACAGCTCCAGTATGGCCAAACACAGGCACAGCATCGGTCACAGTACGTGAAGATGTTGCTGATGTGGCACCAGCTGGTACTTGCTTCGCAACAACAACGCTGAATGTTACAATCCGTCCGATCCCACCAGTACCAACAATCACAGGTCCAACAGTTGTCTGCGCGACAGATCTCACAGACAGCCCAGCGACAGTGAATACGGCTTCGTACACATCGAGCATCCCAACGATCACAGGCGCATCTGGCTCGCTTACACCGACATGGTCGGTAACGGGTGGTGCTATCGTCTCTGGTCAAGGCACGCTCACACTCAACGTTCAGTGGGCAAACGGTGGTTCGACACCAGTGACAGGTACAGTTACGTGCCTCCACACATCGACCTTCGGTTGCACGGCAACTGGTACGCTTAGCGTCACAGTTAACCCGCTTCCAAACCCATCGATCGTTGGTGCTTCAAGCGCATGTCAGAACACAGTTGAGAACTACAGCACAGTAGGTGTTCCAGGTAACACATACGTATGGTCGCTCACAGGCGGAAACATCATCCGCTCTGGCCAAGGCACACCAAACGTTGCAGTTGAATGGACACTCCCAGGTGTTGCTACGCTTACGGTTTCGGAAACAAACGGCTTCGGCTGCACAGTCCTGAACCAGCGTCAAGTAACAGTGAACGCACTCCCACAAGCACAGCTGTCGGTCTCTGGACCAACAACATTCTGCCAAGGTGGTGATGTCACAATCAGCGCTCCTCTCGGCTTCTCGAACTACGTCTGGAACACAGGTGAGACAGCACGCAGCATCGTTGTTCGCACAACAGGTAACTACTGGTGTGTTGTAACAGATGCAAATGGTTGCTCAAACCGTTCGGATACAGTACGCGTTAACGTGTTCCCAAGCGCACTCCCAATCGTTACAATCAGCGGTCCACTCACATTCTGTGAAGGCGGCAGCGTAACACTTACGGCACCAGCTGGCTTTAGCGGCTACCTGTGGTCGAACGGTGCAACAACGCAGTCAGTCACAGTTACAGAGTCTGGCTCGTACACTGTATCGGTATCTGATGGCAACGGCTGCACAGGCACATCGACAGAAGTTGACGTGACAGTATATGCTAAGCCAACACCGACACTCACAGTTGTAAACGGCACATTCTGCACAGGTGACTCGGCAACAGTCAGCGCACCTGCTGGATATGTCAACTACACATGGGTATCACAAAACGGCGTATCGTACGGTACATCACGCAGCATCGTTGTCAAGGCAAGCGATGACATCTTCTGCCAAGTTGTTGACGTCAACGGCTGTGCAGGTGTATCGGACACAGTCAAGCTCACGATGAATCGTGTACAAACACCGGTTGTTACGGTCAATGGCCCAACAACATTCTGCGAAGGTGGAGCGGTAACGCTCACAGCTCCAGAAGGCTACACAAGCTATGTATGGTCGAACGGTGTTGTTGGTCGCACGATCACAGTTGACCGCGCAGGTGAGTACTTTGTCACGGTTGCAAACCAGACATGCCCAGCTGTATCGGCCAAGACATCAATCACAGTCAACAACCTCCCAGCGGTTCCAACAATCCAGCGTATGGGTGATGTGCTTTCAGCGAACTCAACAGCAGCTACAGCATATCAGTGGATTCGCAACGGTGTTGACATGCCAGGCGCAGCTAACAAGCAGCTCACGGTTAACCTCCCAGGTACATACCGCGTGCGCATCACAGATGCAAATGGTTGTGAGAACACATCTGAAGGCTTCGACGTGATCCTCACGGACGTAAACGACGACGTAGTAGCAGGCCATCAGGCAGCTCTCCGCGTGTCGCCAAATCCAACGAACGGTCGCTTCACCATCGAGACAATCGTCAGCGAAGCTGGCCCAGTCCGCATCGAACTCGTCAACGCTCTTGGCGAACTCGTGATGA
This sequence comes from Candidatus Kapaibacterium sp., assembly GCA_030830285.1. Classification (GTDB taxonomy): domain Bacteria; phylum Bacteroidota; class Ignavibacteria; order Kapaibacteriales; family Kapaibacteriaceae; genus UBA10438. The sequence goes on along the minus strand of JAURNF010000218.1, from coordinate 17,997 downwards.
CTCTCAACGAGACATCAGTTGCAGGTAACTTCCGCGCAACAGTAGACATGGGTACACTCTCAGCCGGTGCATACAACGTGGTTGTATCTGCAGGCAGCCAGCGCTGGGTAGCTCGCATGGTCCGTCAGTAATCTGACATTCCGACCAGATTTGGTCAAGCGGGGACGCACTTCGGTGCGTCCCCGTTTTTATTTTAGGGCTGGGGCCGTCACTACATCATCACACTATGCATCCCATCCTCAAGCAACTCATACTGACGGTTTGCATCCTGGTCACAGGTTGGACACAGCTCTCCGCTCAGTGGGAAGAGATGCAACTGCCAGCCCCGTACAATCGCGGATACTACCTGGATGTGTTCTTCTTGCCTTCGAACCCACAGTATGGGTGGGCATGTAGCATCGAGGGGTATATCATTCGTACCACCGATGGTGGAACGACGTGGCAGGGTTCGCAGATACCGAACGCATTCCTGGAGTACGTGCAGTTTCTTACGCCTCAAGTCGGATACACGTCGGGAGAAGCAGGAGTGTTCCGCAGTACTGATGGTGGACGCTCATGGCAAGACATTTCGCCGTTTGACCCGAATCGCGAAAAGGGTTGGGGCTCGTACTGGATCAATCAACGTGAGGGTCTGTACTTCGTTGGTGGTTGCGCAACGGGATTGCAAGGTTTCTTCCGCACGACAGATGCGGGACAGTCGTGGTCGGTGTTTTACACCAGTGAACCACTATCAGGGTTGAGCGACGGGTTGATATTCCGCGATGGCTCTGGATATGCCGTCAGTAGCGGAGTGCTATGGCGAACCGAAGACTTCGGTCGTACATGGCGATTCTACTCGAGCACTGGTGCAAAGATCTGGACAGAGGAGCTTTCTGTTGTTGGCAACTCGATCCTTCTGCCAACATCTGGTACGAATTGCGATGGTAACACGCGTGGCGTTGGTAGCCTTCGCTTCAGTCGCGATGCCGGACGTACGTGGCGCGAGTCGCCCACAGGTAGCAATATGTTCGGCACGTTCCTCATCGATGAACGCCGAGGCTGGGGTGTCGGCGACGAACGAACGGTACTCTACACCGATGACTATGGTCAGTCGTGGACGCGTCGCAACTGTGGCATTCGTGGCAATGTCGATGATGTGTGGTTCATCAACGATACGCTTGGATGGTGCGTTGGTGATGGCGTGTATAAGACAAACTTCTCGGCACCAAAACCTGATGTTCGCATTGAGCCAGACGCACGTGTCGTAGAGCTCTGCGAAGGCGAAGTTCTCGATGTACGCGTTATCACAACGCAAACTGCCATCAAATGGAGCGATGGCGCGTCGTCACCAACGCGTGCACTTACAACAGCTGGTGTCTACGCCGTAACAGTGTATGATCCTGCTACCTGCCAAAGCGCGTCCGATACAATTGAACTTCGCTTCCGTCCGTCGACGGAGCCAACGATCACACTCTCGAAACCATTCGTGTGTGAAGGCGATAGCATCACGCTCACTGTCGAGGGGCCGTTTGTGTCCTTCCTCTGGAGCACTGGTGATACGACGCGCAGCATTGTCGCGTCAACAGCTGGACAGTACACGTGCACCGTTGTGGATACGAATGGATGCACACGTAGTGCAGCAGCAACTGCTGTTATTCATCCTAACCCCGAACCAACAATTCAAGCGAATCGCCCCTTACGCATATGCCTTGACGAAGTCGTTGTGCTCAGCGCACCGAGTGGATTCGATGTGTATCAGTGGAGCAGCGGCGAGTCATCGCAGAGCATCACCGTTGGTGAAGGGGGCACGTGGTACGTCACAGTAATTGATTCATTCGGCTGCATAGGAGTTTCCGATACCGTTACGGTAGTGAAGCTCGAAACACGTAACAAGGCCGAGATCCAATTCGCGTCAGCATCTGATTCCAGCATCGTCGTGCAAGATCATCCGATTGGCACGATCGCATGTGGCGACGTGGTTGTTCGCAATCGATCGACGACTGAGCCGCTCGTAATCGCACGACCATACCTGCTTGGAAATGTGTTCGTGTCGATTCCACAATCGCAGCTCCCAGTGGTCATTGCGCCGCAAGAGGTTGGACGCTTCACGTTGTGTGTGTCGGCGATCGATACCGGACGTGTTGTCGACACGCTTGCACTTCCTGATACGTGCTCAACGTGGTACATCCCTGTGCGGAGCAACGGACAACCTCTCACCTTCCAGGGCACGTCGCGCTGCAACGTGGATGTGATGACCTTGGTGTACTCCGCGGGTGATGCGTGGCGGTTGTCCGATCCGTTTCCGATGCCTGTATCGGGCGAGGCACGCATCGGTGCGCTTCTCGTGCGAGGAGCGCCTCAGCGCGACGTACAGGTGCTTCTCTGCGATGTTACAGGGCGTGTGGTAGGCGAATGGACGTACGAGGTGCGGCAAGGGGCCAGCACCGACCTCACGTTGGACGTAGGACATCTTACGTCGGGGTCATACACGTTGCACCTGGAATCCGGCGGTGTGCGCCTACGCTCCTCTACAATCTTAGTGCACCGCTAAGAAGGAAGTCTGAGATAATCAGACACCACAGTCTTATTTTTGCGCCATGGCTACGATTATTTCTATCGATCCGCGCGTCTCGCGGATGAATCTCGACGCGGAACAATCAGCTCCGTTGGAACCAAAACCAGAGCTGGATCAGTTTCAGACCTTCGAGGTGTTTCACCAGGCGAAGACTGGTGCCCATCACACGCATGTCGGCTGCGTTCATGCTCCAAACCACGAGCTCGCTCTGTTGCTCGCGAAGGAACAGTATGGACGTCGCGGTCAGACCACGAATCTGTGGGTCGTGAATACGCGTGATGTGTTCACGATGTCAGCCGAAGATGCTGACATCTTCGCAACAACACCGGAGAAGAAGTATCGTGATGTTGGTGCGTACATGGTGCGCAACAAGGTCGAAGCGTTCAAGAAGCAATCCCAGGAAGGAACAACAGAATGAACACTGCTGCGCTTGCAGATCTCTGCTATCGTATGGCAGATGATGAGTTGGTCCTTGCACATCGCCACTCTGAGTGGACAGGACTGGGTCCGATCTTGGAAGAAGACATCGCCTTCTCATCGATTGCACAAGACAAGCTGGGTCACGCCCAAGCATTGTATGCGATCATGCATGAGCTCTGTGGCGAGCCAGAGCCTGATACGGCTGCCTTCATGCGCAACGCAGAGCACATGCGTTGCTCGCATTTCGTTGAACTACCGATCGGTGAGTACGACTTCTCACTCGTACGCCACTTCTTGTTTGATGTCGCTGAATACGTGCGTTGGACAGCACTGTCACAGAGCAGCGTTGAGCCGCTTGCGAAGCTTGCTCGCAAGATTCATGGCGAGCTCAAGTATCACTTGTACCATGCACAAACATGGATGGTGCAGCTCGGAGCAAAGGGGAACGAAGAATCGCACGCCCGCATGCAGTCGGCCCTCCGTGAAGCGTGGCCATACGCACTGGGTATGTTTGAGCCGGGTAATCACGAACAAGCGCTTATCGACGAAGGTATCTGCATTGGCGAAGCCGCAACGCAAGAGCGCTGGTTAGCGATGGTTGCCGAGCTCCTAGCACCTTCGACACTTGATGTGCCTTCAACAGCGGACGCGCAGTTTGGTGGACGCAAGGGATATCACACGGATCATCTGCAACCGATGCTCGATGAAATGACAGAGGTGTATCGCCTCGATCCATCGGCTGAATGGTAGTATGACCAACAACGACGTCATTGAAGCATTGCTCTCAGTTCGTGATCCGGAGATTCCTACAATCTCGGTGTACGACATGGGCATCATCACCAATGTTGATGTGCGTAGCGATGACGATGTGCACGTAACGATGACGCCGACGTTCGTTGGGTGCCCGGCAATTGATGTGATGCGCAGCGATGTTGAAGCTGCTGTGCGTGCACTTGGCGTGACACACGTTACTGTCGATGTAAACTTCGACGAACCTTGGACAACAAATCGTCTCACAGAGGCTGGACGTGCTGCGTTGTTGAAACACGGACTTGCACCACCTGAGCAGTTCGATACACTGACGCTGAAGCTCGATGTGTTAAACAATGTAGCGTGTCCGTACTGCGGCTCACGCGACACGGATCTCAAGAGTCCGTTTGGTCCGACATTGTGCAGATCATTGCACTACTGCAATGCATGTCTTCAGGCATTCGAAGGCTTTAAGCCTGTGTGATGCTGCTCGCATGCTTATAGTGGCACGGTGAGTTGGAGATAGAACTGACGTCCAACGAGACTCGGTATCAGCGTCGGATGAAAGCGGTCGAGCAGATTGTTGATGCCCGCACCAATAACGACGCGACGCTCTGCGATGGAGAGCGTGTAGGTACCACCCATGTTCAGCACAACGTAGCCCGCTACGAACTCGTCTTCACGATCCAGCACCTTCCGCGGTGGATCGGTTATCACGGGTCCATTCTTGTCGAGTGATTCATCGCCATAGCGACCAACGAATTGCGCACGAATGTTTGCACTCCAGAGTCGCTCCGGTGCATCGTATTGAAGTCGCACAGTTCCACTGTGTCGCGACCTGCCCCACAGCCCGTGATAGTCTTCTCTGCGCAACGGCCCAGCAATCGTACCGGCCTGTCCGTTTGCGATTGCCTCGAGCACTTGTACGTCGTTCGCATCGAGATACTGATAGCCACCCATGATGGTGTACATCGCACCGTTTTCCTTCGCTACGGCAAGACGGAGGTTAGCTTCGATGCCCTGTGTGAACGCACGTGAGATGTTGCGATACGAGTATACATCACGTCCATTGAGTGAGGTGACGTAGTAGAATTCAATCAGGTTGCGTAGATCATTGCGGAAGAAGCGAAGCTCAGCGCTGTACAGCAACGAGACACGCGACGAAAGCTCGCGCTGTCCGTCTTCGTACCGCAAGGCAATGTCTGACGACAGACTCCGTTCCGGTTCCAACGTCCTGCCGAGACGTTCCGCACCAATGAGGTCGTACCCGGCGCCAGCCAATCGATTAGAGAACGTCACGTACAGCTGACGGAAGTCGGGCGCTTTAAAGCCGGTACCAATGGAGCCAGACACGCGGAGATGCTCACCTGGTTTCCAGAGTAGTGAGAAGCGCGGACTGAATGCATCGCCAAAGACATTGTTGCCATCGTAGCGAGCACTCAGCACGTAGGAGATCCAATCCAACGGCATGCCTTCCCACTGGGCGAATGCAACACCTGTGCGGTAGAACGGGTTCGACCCCGTGGAGTCGCGATACCGAGATCCTTCAATGTCATCATACAACATCTCGCCGCCTACCGTCAGACGATTCGCTGCACCGAGTTGTACGTCGTATTGCGCGTAGAGTCTGCCAATGCGTCGACGTAGGTCGTCGATCGAACCAGCATCGCCCTGCTTGACATCGAAGTTGTAGCGCTCGTGGAATGTCGAGCCATACGCATTCACCGTTAGTCGTGCGCGACCTGATTGGTACTCGATGCCAACTGTGCTCGATGCATCCCACTGCGTGACAGATCCTGTGTTCTGTGCGATCTGACCAGCAACGCTTTCAACGAATGAACCCTGCGTCTCGCTGCCAAACAATCGGAGCCATCCGCGCGCTGTCCAACCCTTTGCGATCTTCCACTGTGCCTTCAATTGTGTGGTTCCGTCAGTGAATGCTGCGTAGGGAATCGACAGACTATCGAGTGGAAGGGAAAATGCTGGTGACGATTTGAGGTTTACGAAACCAGAGAGTTCAAGGTCATTCGATCCCCAGCCGCCTTCAACGCGTGCTTCGAGCGGACCCCGTGTGAGGCCTTGAAGCATGACGGAACCATTAATGCCATCGCTCGGACGCTTGGTGATGATGTTGATGACGCCCGCAAGCGCCTCGCTACCAAACATGCTACTCATTGGTCCCTTCACGATCTCCACGCGCTCGATGTTGCCAACGGAAATGCGCGATAGATCCAGAACACCTGCAACACGTCCAATGACTGGCTGGCCATCAATCAAAATCAGCGTATAGTCTGGTCCAAGACCATTCATTTGCACGCCACTGCGCACCGTGCCTGAGATCAGCAATCCAGGCTGTTCTTTCAACAGATCGCCAAGGTCGGTCATACCTGTTGCAGCAATTCGGTCCTTTCCAATCACTTCGACGCGCACAGGCGAATCCTTCAAGCGCACTTCATTGCGAGTGCCTGTAACGACTACCTGTTGCTTGAGATAGGAGCGTAAGCTGTCGGTAAGCGTCCGAGCACGCACGGAGTCGGCCTCACGTGCAACAGATGGTGATGACAACGAGATGATGACAAGCGCAAGTGTAAACACCCACATGGAGTGGGAACGTCGGGCGTACATGAAGCAAAACTACCGCTTGCAGCGCAATTACTTGACCCACATCACAGGGATCGTTTCGACTGTGTTGGGCATCACGATGTGGAGCATGTACGAGCCGCTCTGAAACACCGACATGTCAATTGCGAACAACGCTGGGGTTGTGTGCTTGCCATAGACACTCTCGTGCGTCGTCGACCATACGATCCGGCCGTCGGTCTGCACGAGACGCAACACGTACGAGCCTGGCATTGTGCTCTTCAATTCCACATCAAGTACGTCCGACGCAGTGCGCTGTTGTGCTCGCACCGTTGGTGCATCGAAGTTGCGCAGCATGCGATTGATGATGTTGCAACCTGTGACGTAGAGCAGACCTTGCGTTGTACGAACAGTTGGACACGACTCGCCCGACCATGTGACGTCTTCCCATGAGATCGGAACTGTTTCGACGCTGCTTGCTAGCACAAGCCCCCGTACTTCCGTGATCTTTTGTCGCGGAGCGATAATGAGCTGATCACGAACAACGAGGTACGATAAACGATCATTGCCTCGCACACTCGTACGAACTGCGCCACGATCTGTTGAGTCGGGAATAAATATCGATGCATCGTGCACCATTGTTGCACGAAGCTCAGAGATCCGCAGTGGCAAGCGCCATGATGGCACTTCGACAAAGATTGGAATGCCGAGGTCTTCCGTTCCAGCTCGTGCCGTAACACTGCCAGCAGAGAGCACGATTGGCGTGGTATCTCGAACGGTGATTGTTACCGTTGCTCGCTCGTCGCAGTCGCGCGCATCGTAGCCAGTTACAGTGTACGTTGTTGTTACTGCCGGACGTGCAAGTGGTCGAGCACTACGCGGATCATCGAGTCCAGTTGAAGGTGACCACACATATCGTCCAGCACCAGTAGCAGTGAGTTGAACAGTCTCGCCAAGACAAATTGCTGTGTCGGCCGATGCTTGGACGTCGAATGTTGATACAACGATTGTCATCGTGTCAAGCGTTTCGCACGATCCACTAAGACCTCGCATCACATAGGTAGTTGTTATCGAGGGTGATGCAATTGGAGCAAGAGCGGAGGGATCTGACAATCCATCGGTAGGTGACCATTCCACACGATCAGCGCTTCCTGATGCAGCAATCTGGATCGACTCACCACTGCACAGAAACACGTCTGGTCCTGCCTCGATTGTCGGAGGGTCAACCACCACGACACGCACCGTATCAGCAATGGAACATCCGTCTCGCAATGTCGCGCGAACAATGTATGTGCGTGATGCAGTTGGCGTAACAGTTACTATGGCGCTCGTGTCTTGATCGAGATCAATCGACGGAGACCATTGCGTTATGTCGCCGCTAGTTTGAGCAGTAATCACTGCCGACTCTCCACGACACACGCTGATGCTTAAGGGCACAGAGAGTGTCGGCACTGGCAGAGGTGTAACCGTTACGGAGTCAACATCCTCACAATCGCCACTGATTGCTGTTACGTAAATGCGCTGCAGTGTTGATCCAATGACCACACGTGCAGAAGCACCATCGGTTCCAATGATTCCCTGGCCTTGCCACTGATGCGTTGCACCAACTGATGCAGTAAGCGTCACGGTATCGCCAGGGCATCCACGAAGCTGTCCTGTAATCGTTACATCAAAGTCGTCAACCACTGTGATGATCACCGTATCCAAAACCACACAGTCGTCAGTCGTCATCGTTGCGACGTATGCTGTGGTCACCATAGGACGCGCGATTGGGTCCATCGACGTTGGGTCGGACAAACCTGTTGTTGGTATCCAGGACACCTGTTCCGCACCACGCACGCGCAATGGAACTGATGTGCCACGACAAATCGTAGCATCGCCATCGGCATCCATGTCACTCACACGAACAAGTACGGTAGCCGTATCACGGCACCCCTCGGCGCTTGTACCAATCACAACAAAGCGCGTTGTGCTACTCACACGGGCAATAGGATCGGGGCGTGTATGGTCGTCGAACACAGATGCTGGGGACCATTCATATGTTGCCGCACCAGATACACGTAGTCGCACAGGTTCATACGCGCACTGTTCACCCACTGAGTCGATCACGAGGGTGGGTTGCGGGAGAACAGTGATGGTGTTGAATGCGGTATCTGCACCGTATCCGTTGGCAACGATCAATCGGATGGCATGTATCCCGGGTTTTGTGAAGCACACCGTCGGACTCTGCAATGAGGTCGTCGATGGCGTTCCATTCATCACGCCCCATTGCCATGTTGCAATGGTGCCTGTGCTCAGGTCCTTGAGAACTACACACGATCCAGCACACACGCTGTCAGTGAGTGAAAACGCAGCTCGCGGCAAACTGCATGCTGTTTGTCGTGTTGCCTGATCTACAAGCAACGTGCCCGGAATGTTTGGCAATCCGAATTGACACGAGCCCGTGAGACGAACCACAGAGTCGCGAAACATGGCGCGTGCTGAATCTTCATTTGGACGTTCAATGGCTGCAAGCCAAGGCTGCCCAGGTCTGCCAACGTAAACCTTCCCATCGGGAGCGAGTTGCAATGGAACGTGCGTGTACACATCGTTCAATTCAGCAAGAATGTACCCCGACTTCATCACGAGTTCGGGATCCCGCTCGGTGATGTCGAACTGTACGATTTCCGTGCGTGCCAGCTCGGAGATGTTCGCAACGTTGACGTAGACCTTTTCACTATTGGGTGAAAACGCAGCGCCGTAGTGCTTTCCGTACGCATCAATGGGGAACAAAAGTGTTCGATAGGTGACCTTGCCAGCCTCACCATCGAAATCGTATAACAGCGTTCGACCAGTCATTGACGTGTAGATCAGATGCTGTCCATTCGGTGAGACATGCATCTGGCCTTCACCACGAATCGCTGTCGAAGGATACCCTGCGTCAGAAACAACCGGTGCAGTCGATAGACCTAAGCGTGTGAGATGGAGACTGTAGAAGTGTCGCGTGCTGCGACTGCGCGTGATGATCCACCATCCATCGCCTTGACAGTCGGCTGTTGCAGTGATGTGTTCGGTTACGTCGTTCAGCAGCAGATCATTCTTCTTGATCACATCGCCGAACCCAGCGTCGTTGCGCATGTCGACGATGGAGTAGTACAAACACAAGCATCGATCACCAAGGTTCGATGCAGAGATCGCTGCGGGATTGAAGATGTAGTAAATCGATGGACGTCCAGGCGCTGGAACAATGATTGCACTTTGCGCAGTTGAACGATCGCCAAACAGCCCTGTTCCATTCGGCATCACTTCGTGGAGTCGATTCCAAACGGTAATGCCGTCGGTGTAGAACAACAGTTCACCTGTAGCTGGATCAGAGATAGTTGCGCACCCTTCTGACGTTGACATCTGTCCGTCGGCGAGCACCTGAACACCGCCATCTCGGAATGCTATCCCTGCGCGATTACCGAAGTACCATGTCGACGTTGAAGGTGATTGCGCTGACGCGTCAAATGTTGAAACGGCGAGAACAATCAGTCCAGTCAATATGCGCCACAGCGGCCATGAATATGGTCGACACCAAGCGTGGCGGTGTGGTCGCTGGCGAAGCATGGATGAGGGCTCAATTTAGGCAGATATATGCCCCATTGTTCCGTTCGTGTTACCAGATTTTAACCAGTTCGTAGGGGGCCAGCATGGTAGTTTTGTCCCATGCAAAAGACCATTCTCGTGGTGGACGACGAGCAAGACATTGTCGATCTCATTTCGTACAACCTCAGCAAGGAGGGGTATGAGGTTGCGACGGCCAGTAATGGCACCGATGCTGTCGAACTTGCGCAGCGCATGCGCCCAGATCTGGTCATTCTCGACATCATGATGCCAGGGCTGGACGGGTTTGAGGTCTGCCGGACTTTGCGTCAAGATCCCTCAATGCAGTCAACGGCAATTGTCTTTCTAACGGCTAAAGCGGGCGAAATCGACCAAATCTTGGGTCTGGAGCTCGGAGCTGACGATTACATACAGAAGCCGATCTCCCCGAGAGTCCTCCTCGCGCGAGTGAAAACGATCTTCCGTCGTGGCTCCGACCGCGTACGCACGGAGACTGTTGCCGCTCCTGAGGTCCTTCGTATTGGAACGATCGAAGTCAACCGCCAGAATTACACGGTGAAGATTGACGGTAAGGAAACGTTCTTCCCAAAGAAGGAATTCGAGCTCCTCGCCTTCCTCGCATCGAACCGTGGTAAGGTATTCTCGCGCGAAGCCCTTCTTCGTCGCATTTGGGGCGAGAGCGTCTACGTGATCGACCGCACAGTAGACGTACACGTAAGCAAGGTCCGTGAAAAGCTGGGCAAACACGGCAACCGTATTGAAACCGTGAAGGGTGCTGGATACCGCTTCTCGGAACAGGGCTAAGTATCTTGCGCCATGGCGCTCCCGACACATAGGCCGGATATCCAACGAATGATAACGCTGCATGTCGCACTCATGGTGTGCGTGAGTGGTTGCATCATTGTTGCTGGACCAATCTTCGACGTGACGATCCTTGCGATCATGGCTGCAATCGTTGTTTCGGTTGTTGGACTCGTCACGCTCCGTACAAGAGTCTCCCGAGCCATCGCACAACCTCTTGCTGAGATCACGTCAGTAACGCAAGCCATCGCCGAAGGCGCTGTGTCTGGACGCATTGAGTTGCCACAGACTGCATCATCAGATGCGATTCACGTAGCGGATGCAATCAACAAACTCGCCTCACGTGCAGCACAGGATATCGATGATCTGCGTCGACTCGAGCGCGTGCGTTCAGAATTCATTGCCAACGTATCACACGAACTCCGCACACCAATCTTTAGCGTTCAAGGGTACCTCGAGACACTTCTTGATGGCGCTGCAGATGATCCCGCTGTGTCGCAGCAGTTTCTCGAGAAGGCATATAACAATGCATTGCGCTTGAATGTGCTACTCAACGATCTGATCGACATTTCGCGGATTGAGAGCGGTGAGCTGAAGTTCTCGTTCCGCTCGTTCGATATCGCCGACCTTGTTCGTGACCTCGTTGAGGAGCTTCACATCCGTGCTGAGCAACAACAGGTTGAGCTGCATGCAACGCTGCCCGATGAAGCATACGTGTACGGCGACCGCGAGCGCATCTCGCAAGTACTCGTAAACCTAGTCGAGAACGCGATCAAGTACAACGTGATCAACGGTCGTGTTGATGTGATCGTCGAACGTAATGCAGATCGGTGGAAGATCACGGTACGTGATACGGGTATTGGTATCCCCGAAGAACACCTGCCACGCATCTTTGAGCGATTCTATCGCGTTGATAAGGATCGATCGCGCGCCGTTGGAGGTACTGGACTTGGACTCGCCATCGTGAAGCATATCTGCGAAGCACACCGCTCGAGCGTTGCAATCACAAGTACACCAAACGTTGGTACCACAATCTCCTTTGCGCTAACCCAGGGTTAACGCACAACGCTTACGGTTGCACGTACACGAGTCGAGCTACACTCTACGATCACACTGTACATTCCTGCTGCGAGGGATCGCAGATCAAGCCGCACCGTGCGCCCAGCCTGCGACCATGATATCGGCATGCGCTCACCACTCGCGCTTACGCACAGAACATCCGAGATTGCTTCGTCACTGTGCATGGTGAGTGTGGCCTGACTTCCCGCGGGGTTCGGCCATACTTCGACGATGTGGATTGGCTCTTCATCGACACGCGACACAAGCTCGAAGCGGACGTCATCGATGTAGAATCCATCTGACTGACGTGATGCATTGCTGCGGAAGCGCAAACGTAGGTGCATCGTATCGCTGGCAAGATCTGATGGAATGCGAATACTCCACGCACGCCATGCGTCGTCGCCCTTGGTTGTGTCGTTCCATCGCGCATCGCGCGAGGCATTCCACCAGTCGAGTGTAGAATACGTTCCCGCAAATCCTGTTGATGATGCTTCCAGGAACATCGTGTCTGAAGGATCGATAAATGCAGCAACATACATGGTAAGTGTGAGCGCTGTTTCCGGAGGAAGCGTGCCGATGTATGCCGGGTACAGATTGCACGTATCACGACGGCTTCCTGCGTATGGTCCGGCCGGAGCGTGCGCAAATGATGCAGGCGCACTGCGAGCGAAGTTTGTCGTGCGACCCCACGAACCTGACGTTACGTAGTAGCGTGGATCACGTGCATACGTTTCCGTATACGATTGATTCCACATTGCACCTGTATACGTCCACAGTGTGTCGCTCGATGGACTCGCATTACTCGCCGCATCTTCTACAGAGCACCACACCGGATACCAGCCGCGCTCATTCATCGAGATGCGCGGCTCAACGATGCGTCCAGTATCGCTGGTCATAACAGGGAGCGGCTCCTTCGTACCAGCCGCAAAGAGATTGAGCGCTCGCAGATTCACGAGCGCCGTCACACTGTCGAGTCGACGTGTTGGCAACACCACACGTCCGGTGATCGATGTATCGCCACTGCCAAGTACCGAGCGTAGTGTTGGTGCTGCTGGTTGACGTGCACCACCAGCAAACGCAGATGCTTCACGTTGGACTGCATAACGATTGTTCGCAACCACATCGAGAGTGTAGGTGTAACGACGGTATTCAACAAGGCCGGTGTCGATCATTGCTGTGTCTGCTGGAGATAGCAGCGCAATCCGCTGACCATCACGAGCGATACTGATCTGTGCTCCCTCGGGTAGCGGCTGACCAAAGCTCAGTGAGGTTACGCGATCCCACGAGAGCGCGATCGTGGTTGGACGAATCGGCACAGTTCGTGCAACGAATCGTCGAGGTGCGGCTGGTGCGCGCGTATCGACACGCGCCGTGTACACATCGTTATCTGCAGAATTGACAAACGTGTTGCGCATATCAACCCACGATGGGTACACAACGCCATCACGCATATCACAGCCAGAGTAATCGCCGGCGAAGGTATTGCCGTCGAACGGGTTACGACGCAGGTCATTAATCCCATCGCCAACACGACGGTCAAGCCATGTAGATCCTCCGTCTGTTGACCAGCTTACGTACGTGTGCACGAGAATATTGTTTGGATCCTCACGGCTGTCGCTGTACATGATGGCAACATCGCCGTTGGTTGGGTCGAGGGTGATCCGCGACCAGAACTGATCGTTGGTGGTGTCGCTGTGTGCAATCACGGGGGTTGACCACGTGTTGCCGTTATCTGTTGAGCGTGAGAAGTAGACATTTGGATACGGATTGTCTGCCGCCCACGTGAGGTACATCCACCCGTTGCGCGGTCCACCCGTGTTGTCGATGGCTAGTGTCGGATAACACTCAGCACGCACAACGCCCTTTACGCGTGAGTTGGATTGTCCAGACACGACGCTCTTCACACCAAATGGGTTGTAGGTGTGGAGCACACGTGGTGCAGACCATGTAGCGCCACCGTCGGTTGATCGGGCATATCGTAGTGAGCTTTCTGTGCCGCTGTTCCACACTACATGCACAGATCCATCGGGTCCTGTGCGTGCGAGTGGAAAGCTCTGACCAAACGTTGTTGCTTCAGATGTGCCAGGGAATCGATCACTCACAGCAACTGGAGTCGACCACGTAGCGCCCTCGTCTGTGCTCTTGGTGATGACGATCGTTGTGGATGAATCGCGATTGATAACGCGCTTCCACGGAATGTAGAGATGTCCGCGGTGCGGACTCGATGCGGCTGTGTCTGCATGGACGTAGTACTTGTCTTCGAAGGCAGAATCAGCAGTCTGTTGTCCAGTGTGAATGATCACAGCCGTGTGTCGCATCGACCATGTAGCACCACCATCTGTGGTTGAGCTGATGAATACGCCATTCTCACCAAACTGTGCATTGCCCTGACGGTTGAAACCGCCGTAACACAGATAGCCCTTGCCCTTGTGGTCGAAGCACACCGATGGGTCGTTGCTTGATCGCCAGCCCGGACGAGCCGCACCTAGTGTGATGTTCTTCCATGTGCGACCTGAGTCGTTCGAGTAATATGCCCACGTCGATGAATTGCCACGATAATCAACAGCACTGCCGATCATGTTGGCAGGATTGAGTGGATTGATTGCAATGGATGACTCGTTCTGCGCTGGAAGCTGATCGTTCTCCTGTGCAATCATGTTCACATTAAGGAAGCTCGATAGAAGCACCGACTCTTCTACAACTGGCACCATCAGTGTCGGTTCGCCATACTTCTTCATCATACGTGGCGTGGGATGCGCACGCTCCATAAGCCGCTCATGCGGATTGGTAGCTTGCGCTGATGCGCACTGAACGCCAATGCATAGCGTGATGATGCTGAGGAGAGTCTTCATGAAAGGAGCGCTCTAGATGGTTAGAGTTGTAGGTCGGCGCGCAGGCCCGGAAGTCCGTGGGCTGCGATAAGGTTTCGTAGCAGCGTCTCGTACCGCCCGACATGCGGATCCTGCTGTGATCGCATGTGAAGCACGATGTTGCCAAGGGTCATGATCCGCGACTGCGTTGGAAGGTTTTCTGCAAGACGTGCCGCGTCGCGTAGTTGCTGCAGAGCTGTTGCGTTGTCGCCTCGTGCATGGGAGAGTATCCCTTCGATGTTGCGAATCAAACACACGTCGCTGAGCTGTACGTCTGGTAGGGAGGACACTGTGTTGAGCACTGTCTGCGCATCATCAAGGCGTCCAAGATCGATATCTGCACGAGCGATCAAGCATGAGATCACAATGCGTTCGTGACGTGAGAGTCCGATCATGCTCTCGAGTGCATCAGATGCCGTGCTCCGCGCTTGTGCGCTCCGACCTTGGATGAGTGCGTTCGTGATTGTTCGTACTACGTGATCAAAGGTCTGCACGTTGCCTTCGCCAACGAATGTTCCCTGCACGCGAGTGCTCTCGTCAGGCGCATCATCGTCGTCAACAACCTCTAAGCCGCGCACCGATGGTACGAGTGTTTGGTTGATGTATGCCGTAAGTTCCGGTGTGCCTGTATCGGAGGCATGCACAGCAACAACACCGAGCATACGTTCGGCCATTGATGGATCCTCGGCTTCAACGCAATGTGCCGCAATGTCTACCGCTAACTGCGCGCGAAGCTCTTCATGTGTCGTCGCTGTGTATTCTCGCTGGAGGATTTGTGCGATACGCTGATGAATGTCCTTCCGCTCTTCGTATTCCGGACGGTGCACGAAGAACGTGTATGGAAACGCGTCGGTAAACTCATACGTGGTTGTCTTCATTCCGAACCGTGTTCGCACACCAACACTACGTATTACACCTGTTGTGCGTTCGATGCGACGCAGCGTGCGAATCATCGTCAAGACGTCAGTGTTGTTCAAGGCCGACTGCACAAAGGCCGTGAACTCACGTCCTTCGGCAGCGCAGAGCGACAGCACTATTGCATCATCCTCATTGATGTCGGTCACCAACATGTCAGCCGAAGGATGCTCGTTAGATCGCAGCTTGATGCTATCGAACACCGATGCATCGATCGAACCATCGCTCTTGACATGTCCGGCTGCTTCAAGGAAGCGCGCGTACTCAACAATGATGCCTGGGTTTCCTCCTGAGCGCTGATAGACGGCGTCTATGATCGGATCAGGGATGTCGGCAGAAGGGAGTGCATCCTTCATGATCGACGCAACGGCAGCACGATCAACTGCTGGAAGATCCAGCATCGCGCTGCGCACAACATCGTTCCGCATCAATGTCTCAAGCGGGAGATTCGTCTGCTGCGAGATCTCACGTTCAACCGTCCACACGATCAGGAGTGGTAGCTGTGCGAGTTCCTGTACAAGTGTCGAGAGCACCTCAACGCTTTGCGGGTCGGACCACTGCCCATCGTCGACGAGCAGGATGAATGGCGACTTCTCTGCAATCGTGCGCAGTGTTTCCGCGCATTCCTGAACAGCATTCGCCTTCTTCTCTTGCAGCACGGCGGTTTCGCGCTTGTACTCGCGTACATCCTGCGAGATAGCTTTTGCAGCATAGAACAAGTCGCCTGCGATCGGCAGTGACGAAAGCAAGCTCATACCAACGTTTAACGCAAGACGCTTGCGAGCTTGCTGACTCGACTGCACGAAGAGTCGATCGATGGCAAGACCAAATGGTTGGAGCGGACGTATGGCTGTTGTATTCAGTGAGCCAATAGGCGGACGGCAGTCTACGCGAACAACGGTTGCTGTTTCACGATAGGTTTCTTCAAGCCATGTTAGTACGGCTGACTTACCACGACCAGGCTCAGCGGCGATCATCACAAGCGCACCCTTGCCTCCACGCCACGCATCTACATGTCGTGTGAGCGCACTGCATGTCTGCTCACGTCCTACGAGTGCTGTGCTCACGAGCGGTCTCCATCAGAAGTCGATGACCGCTGCACGCCGAGGAAGGCACGCAGAAGGTGTTCTGTATCTGAATCAAGCTGTGTTGCCGACACTGGTCCACTCTCGCGGACGTGCTCAGATGCATCCTCGTCGGTACGACCGTACATCAGGACAACCGCGTATGTCACTAGGAGCATGAACTCAAGGCCGAGCGCTCCAAGTACCACCGAAGGGTCGGTAGCAGGCAGGAACTTCAATCCACGAATACCGATCACAATGATCAACACCGCAGCGCCCATGTACACCAGACCAAGGATGACGTTGCTGTACCGGTCAGTGAAGTACTCACGCATGTAGAACTTCACAGCGTCGTGCGTACGCCACAGACGCAGCGCGCCGTTGGAGTCGCGCCACTGAATCGCATTGCGAAGAAGTTCGAGCTGTGAAAACGGGATTGCAAAACGATCTGCGAGATCGTGCAATGAACGGAGGTTTGCGCTGACAATCTCGCGGGCAAGCGAGGTGATCTCTTGCTGTGTATGCTCACCATACCGTGCCATCGCCAATCGGTCCAGCGCAGTCAGGATCTCGCGCTCAAGCTTCTGTCGCACCAAACCAGCAGCTCCACCAACAACGGTTGTCAGAAGAGCAGCGAGTACGAATCCACCAACAATCACCAATGGAGCAAAGGCTATGATCGGCGAGAACACATACTCAGCGTGACGCAGCTTTGGTTTACCCGTTGCATCAAGCTGTGGCGAGCTGCCAGCTGGCAAGCGGAGTTCATTCGGATCCACAAGTGCCCAGCGGGTGTACGTCGAAGTCACCACGATTTCATCTTCACGATTTTCAGCAATACGGTAGCTCACAGAGGAGCCATCGCGCACCACTTCGCTTCGAAGGAACGCGGTAAAGAATGACTCTACGGTGGGCACTGCCACCATCGTGAAGAGTCCGATTGCACAGATCACGGAGAGCATGCCGAACATAATCACCTGAAGCGGGGTGTGTTCGGAGAGCTCGACAACTTTTGAACGAGTAGTAGCCATGCTGGAAAATACAGAAAGCCCCGCACCAACGAGTTGTTGATGCGGGGCTCGTGAGAGACTGTCTGGTACGATTACTTCTCGTCGACGATTGTATAGTCGGCGTCTTCGACATTCTTCCCGTCGGCGCCGGCTTCTGCGCCGCCAGCTGCGCCATCTGCCGCAGGCTGTGCTTGTGACGCTTGCTCGTACATCTTCGTCGATGCTTCACTCCACAGCTGGTTCAATGCATCCATTGCTGGACGGATATCTGCTGCGTTGTTCTTGCTTGCGTCGGCCAGACGTTCCTTTGCCTTCGAGATGCGATCCTTTGTGTCGGCGTCGAGCTTCTCACCATACTCTGTGAGTTGCTTTTCGGTGCTGTACACAAG
>JAURNF010000217.1 GCA_030830285.1 Candidatus Kapaibacterium sp. | reverse complement strand
GCTCATGGGACGAATAACAGCTGCTGACCCGGTGGTGTGGGGTCCAAGCATGATCGGCTTTGGTTCGCAAACTCTCCGGTACGAGAGCGGACGTGAGCTTGACTGGTTTGTCATTGGCTGCTCTCCTCGGAAAGCAGCACTGTCTGTTTACATCCTTGAAGACGCTGCTGGACTCAGTGACATGCTGTCGCGGCTCGGACCGCATACGACGGGGAAGTCGTGCATCTACATCAAGAAGCTGGACGCAGTGAACTTGACCGTCCTTGAGGAGATCCTGGTTGCTTCTGTGAAGGCCGCTGCTCGAAATCAACGTTAGGATTCCGTTCTGATTCATCGTATATCGGTGAAGGGGATATCACACGTAGTTCAACCAGTCTTGGGGAGTGAGCGATGGGATCCGACAATGTACTTTCGAAGAATATCCGCGATATCGTGATCGTTCGTGACAACAAGGTCAACTCGCGATACAAGAACGGACAGAAGACGCCGATCACGAATTTCATCGAAGACTACATGCACGGACGTGTAGATGTCTCAGTTGACGTCCGTCAGCTGATGAAGCATCGCACCGACTATTTCTCGTACGAGATCGTTGGACATCACGTTGGATTCGTCATCAATAAGTTTATCCCCCAATTGGCAATCCACTCGAAGAAGCAGGACGAGCGTATCGTCCGCGACCACTACGATCGTCGTAACGACTTCTTCAAGGGCTTCCTCGGCGAGCGGATGATTTACACCTCAGCGTTCTATCGCAATGGAACCGAGGGCCTCACCGAGGCGCAAGACAACAAGATGAATCTTGTGAGTCAGAAGATTCAGCTCAAGCCAGGAGAGCGATTGCTCGACATCGGATGCGGTTGGGGCACGCTTGTAGCCCACACAGCAAAGTACTTCGGCACCGACTCAACCGGTGTTTCAATTGCGCAAGCCGGGGTTGATTACGGCAATGAACAAATCAAGGCATGGGGCGTTGAAGACCGCGCGCGTTGCATCCGCATGGACTATCGCGCTATTCCGCAGGACAAGTACGATAAGATCACATGTCTTGAAATGGCAGAGCATGTTGGCGTGAAATACTTCCAACGCTTCATGAATCAGATTCATGGGTTGTTGAAGGATGATGGCTTGTTCTATCTCCAGATTGCGGGACTCAAGGCAGGGATTCACAAAGAGTCGCTGATCTGGGGCGCATTCATGAATGAGTACATCTTCCCTGGTGCTGACGCAAGCATGCCGCTCTCATTCGTGGTGGCTCGACTTGAACGCGCTGGCTTCGAAATTCACAGTGTCGAGAATGTCGGCATCCACTATTCGCGCACGATTCAGCAGTGGTACGAGAACTGGATGGCAAACCGTGATGCCGTCTACGACGAGTACGGACAGTGGTGGTATCGCTGCTGGGAGATCTTCCTTGGCTGGTCCGTCGACATTGCCAAGCAAGGCAATTCAACGGCGTTTCAGATCGTTTGCAACAAGAACCGCGAGACGTTCGACCGTCGCCGCTGGATTGGTGCTGTGAACATGGGCGAGTTCGATCTCGGATAGGACTGCCGTTACCGCAATGCTTCGCGTACGCGGGCACTCATGACGTCCAGAATCCAGACTACCGCTGTGATGAGAATCACGAGCGTTCCAACCTCGTTGTACTTGGCAAGGCCTTGATACTGTGTCAGGAGTGTGCCGATACCGCCGCCACCCACGAAGCCGATGATCGTGGCCATGCGTACGTTGATGTCCCAGCGGTAGATCGTGAAGGACAGAAAGGGGATGACGCACTGTGGTACGATGGCGAACCACAGCACTTGAATCCGTGATGCTCCCGTTGCAGAGATTGCTTCGATTGGTCCGCTATTGACGTCTTCTATTTGCTCGCTGTACTGTTTTGTCAGCGATGCCACGGTGTGTACCACCAGCGCAAGCATACCGGCAAATGGACCAATGCCCACCCATACCGAGAACACGATCGCCCAGATGATAGGCTCCATCGAGCGCATGATGTTGAGCACAATGCGAAGGACAACGTAGATGCTCTTGGTCAGCGGCGTGTCGGACATGACATTTCGTGCGGCTGGGAAGCTCAACACAAACGAGATTGGCACTGCGATCACGGTTGCCATGAATGCAGTGAAAATCGTCACCACCATTGCTGATAGTGCTTCACCAATGATGTCGAATTCTGGCGTGACCAGGGCCTGGAAGATGCGACCAGCGCCAGCGAGTCCATCTCCGGAGAAAAACTCGATTGGCGAGATCGCTGTGATTATCCAGCCACCCACGATGAACACTGCAAGTGTGAGCCAACCGAGATGTGACACGATACGTATTGACCGACCCTCGGGTGCGTCGATACCCAGACTCACTCCACCGATCGAAGCCTTTGCGAAGATGCCCGCAAGAGCAAACACAGCAGCACCCAACGCAGATGCATAGAGTCCTGTCGTGACGTCACTTGTCTCTCCGGCGTCGAGTAACGCAGGAACAATCACGCTCGCGAGGAGCGCACCAACAGCTGCTCCAAGCAACAGGTCGATGACGATGGCGAGAAGTCGTTTCATCGGATCTCCACCTCCACTGCATCATCGCCGTAAATCGTGCGGAACCATTCGTCGGTGATTTCCTGCGGCGTGCCTTCGAAGACCATTTCGCCACCCTTGAGCGCAATCACGCGTGTTGCGTACTGACGAACGAGCGACAGGAAGTGAAGATTGCAGATGACTGTAGTGTTCATCTCCTTGTTGATGCGCTCGAGGTACGACATCACCGAATTTGATGTTGATGGGTCGAGCGATGCAACTGGCTCGTCAGCGAGGAGCAACTGTGGCTCTTGCATGAGTGCTCGTGCAATCGCGACGCGTTGCTGTTGTCCACCAGAGAGAGAATCTGCACGGATGTCGGCTTTCTCGGGAATGCCAACGACCTGCAGCGCCTTGTGTGCTCGCTGCGTTGCATCGTCAGAGAACCGACTAAGCATGGCGTTCATTGTCGGTGTTGTTCCAAGCGCTCCATAGAGCACATTCTTCAACACAGAGTGACGTGGGATCAGATTGAAGTGCTGGAAAATCATGCCAATGCGAGCACGATGTTCCCGAAGCGCTTCGCCCTGGATGTGGGTGATGTCGTGATTGCTGAACGTAACCGACCCAGAGGTTGGCTCGAGAAGTCGATTCAAGCATCGCAACAACGTCGACTTACCGCTGCCAGAAAGGCCGATGATGACGAGAAACTCCCCAGGCATCACGTCAAAGGAGATACCTTTGAGTGCTTGATACCCGTTGGGATAGGTCAACGTGAGGTTTCGGACAGACAGAAGCGGTTGCATCATGCAAAGATAGAGAACGAGCCGTAGGTTTGTTGGATGATAGCACTTTGGGATATCGATGGAACGCTCCTGCGCGTCGATCATGGCATCGGACGTGAAATGTACAAGAAGTCGTTCCGGACGCTGTTTGATGTCGACGTGAGTGACATCGTCAAGGATATGTCGTTTGCCGGACGCACCGACCGTGGCCTTGTCTATGAGATTATCGATGCCGCCAGTATTCCACGGGCTGAGCTTGATGCGGTATGGACTGCGTTCGCGGCCGATATGGCGGGTCACGCGAAGGAACTGATTACGCCCTCTACAGTTACCGTGCTGGATGGTGCGATCGATGCTCTCCATGCTCTACAAGAACAGGGGATTGTCAACGGTTTGCTCACCGGGAACATCGATGGAATCGCGCAGCACAAGCTTGAGATGGCTGGTATTCCGTTGGTGTTCGTTGGTGGCGCCTTTGGTGATGACCATGAGGATCGGCGGAATCTGCCACCACGGGCGATTGATGCTGTGAATCGGGCTTCGGGTGGATCCTTTGCTACCACAGACGCCGTGATCATTGGTGATGCCATTGGTGATGTGCTATGCGCCCGAGCGCACGGGATTGCCTGCATCGCAGTGACAACCGGCGTGCATACCGCGCAGGAACTTCATGAAGCTGGTGCCACGATGGTAGTTGACACGCTCGCGCCAGGAGCATCAACGGCTTCCAGATTACGGCAAGTTTTGGGGTATCTTTGACGCCATGAGTCAACGTCTGACAATCGCAATTGATGGTCCTGCCGGTGCTGGTAAGAGTACGACGGCGCGCAAGGTAGCCGAACATCTCGGATACGTGTATATCGACACGGGAGCGATGTATCGTGCTGTTACGTTTGCAGCATTGCGCGAACACGTTCCGATGGATGACGCTGCGCTCGGTGCCCTGACAGAACGACTCGATATTCGTCTCGAACCAACTGCCGATGGACAGCGTGTTGTGCTTAACGGCGAGGATGTCACGCGATCTATTCGCGAGGCTGAAGTCACCAGCAATGTCAGTCAGGTGAGCGTGTTCCCAAGTGTACGCCGGGCATTGGTCCAACGGCAGCGCATGCTGGGTCTCAACGGCGGTGTGGTCATGGACGGACGTGATATCGGGAGTGTGGTGTTTCCGCATGCCGAGATCAAGGTCTTCCTCGTTGCCGACGTTGATGAACGCGTCCGCAGACGTGTTCTCGAGGCAGAGCAACGTGGTGAACGACTCGACGTTGAAACTGTTCGCGGGCACATCATTGAACGTGATAAACTCGATAGTGAGCGTGAGGTAAGCCCCCTTGTCAAACCAGAGGGAGCTACCGAAATCGACACCACGCATTGCACAATCGCCGATCAAGTGCAGCGGATTCTCGAGCTCGTTGATGCATACCAAAAGACCTATTCAATCGTCTCGGCGTTCACCAACTTCTAATCGCAGCGTAGGACGTCATGGTTACGGTTTCCATCGATCGATTTAGTGGCTTTTGCTGGGGTGTTGTTCGCACCGTACAGATTGCTGAGGATCAACTCGCGGCTACGCGAACATCGCGCAATGTGTATGTGCTTGGACACATCATTCACAACCCGAAAGAGATTCAGCGTCTCGAGGATAAGGGGCTAGAGACGATCAGCGTCGACGATTTTCCTCGTCTGGCCAATTCAGGCGCGAAGGTCATCATTCGTGCGCATGGCGAGCCCCCTTCAACATACCGTGCAGCATGGGAGCACGGCATCGAGATCGTTGATGCCACGTGTCCAGTGGTAACAAAGCTCCAGGAGCGCGTGCGCAAGTTTTGGGATCAGGGCTATCAAGTGGTGATCTTCGGAAAGAAGGATCACGCCGAAGTACTTGGTGTGCGTGGCGTTGTACGTGATCAATGCATCGTTGTGAAATCCGTCGACGAAGCGCTTGCCACCGTTGATGTGTCGAAGAAGACGGTGTTGTTCTCGCAGACGACCATGGATCGTCCGACGTTCCTGTTGATTCGGGATGCGCTCAAGGGGCGTGTATCCGAACTCATTGTCGACACGATGGAGGAGATCGCCACAGAGTTCCATGCGAAGGACACGATCTGTGGTCAAGTAAGCGGACGTGAGGCTCAGCTATCAAAGTTTGCTGCAGAGAATGATGTTCTCTTGTTCGTAGCTGGCAAGGCATCGTCTAATGGCAAGGTGCTGTTCGACGTCGCCAAGGCATCGAACCCACGCACCTTCTTCATGGAAACAACTGACGATCTCGATCCTGCTTGGATTCAGGGGGCCGAGCGGATTGGCATCTCTGGTGCTACGAGCACGCCGCAGTGGTATATGGAAGAGGTAAAGAGCTTTGTCGAGCGGCTTGCCGCGGCGGACCTTGCCATAGCGTAACGCATCGCATCGCGCGGTACACCAAGAGTCACACTCGTGCGTCATACCACCTGTTCGTGCAAAGGGTCGTACCTTTGCGGTAGACACTTCACAGTTCGAAATGGGGATGTACCGGTTTCGACGGGGTGAGACAGTCACGAAGATGCGTGTCGAGCTACGCTGGTGGAGCTCGTTAATACAACCGGCGAACAATACATGCAGATAACTTCGGTTATCGCATGGCCGCCTAAGACTTAGGACGCCATGCCATCACGATGAGAGCCGCCTGATGCTCTCAATCCGTGGTGACGCTTGAATCAGGCTGGCGCGTAGCTGTGTAGCAGGGCAAAGCGCAAGACAACACTGATACTGGTCGTGTGGGACCTGTCGATCGGTGCCCCAGGCGACGAGAACTTGTAGATCGAAGACACACGTGGCATGCTTCGGATTTTCCACTTCGGACCCGGGTTCGACTCCCGGCATCTCCACATAGTTCCAGCATTTTGCGGGAATAGCTCAGTTGGTAGAGCGTCAGCTTCCCAAGCTGAATGTCGCGGGTTCGAGTCCCGTTTCCCGCTCGAGACACGCGTGAGTTAGATGGTGGTATGGTCGGTTATAGAGAGTACGTTTGTTGATGATGTAGGTGGTATTGATCTATTGTTGGTTCATTATTAGCTGTATACAGGAGGTTGGCATGACTGTTCACTCCTCTCATGTTCCTGTCATCCGGGGAACGTTTACTGTTGACGATGCTTTCGCATACGTCCATTCCGTTCACATTGTTGATCATGATGGTTGGCACACGATAGTTGTGCGGCTGTCGCGCGTGCCTGATGTACCAGATGAGGTAGTGCTCCTCGTATGTGGCACGGATCAACTTGAGCGCGCGGTCCTGATTGCCGCTGATGAATTCATGTGGCGATCGCCATACGACGACGAGGTCTGTATGCGGACGCGTGAGCATGAAGTGTCATTCCGCCTACATGCACGCACGGCATGGAACATTGCCATCACGGAGGACAATGCACTCAACGGGGTTCATTGCACGCGGCTAACGCTTCTTGCTGCCTGATTGCCTTCTCACGAAGACATCTACGCGTCGGCTCGTTGGTTGCTCAGTCGACTGGGATTGCGACGTACTCTCTACGCCACGTCCGTCGATTGTGATCGCCGACTGTTCGACACCTGCGAATGCCAACACGCGAGCCACTGCTGCTGCGCGCTGACGTGATAGGGCGTTATTTGTCTCGCGCGAACCGACACGGTCGGTGTAACCAAGGACAATCAGATCTATGATTCGATTGCGAATCTGTTCAGCAATTCGCGTCATCCATGCGCTATCTGCCAATTCGAGTTCAGCGCTTCCACGCTCGAAGTACACCGATGCGATGGGACGATCTTCGGGAAACAACGCAAACGTCAGTGTTGTCGTCGATGCGCTGTCGATTGAACGTATGCGCAGATCACTCGTGCTTGGCACGTACTGTGGTGCTTCAGCGTTGATGTGAGCGTGCGTCTGTGATGGCAGAATGGTTGTGAATGTTCCTTGCGCAGTATCGCACTGAAGTGTCCACTCGGCGCACCTGCCTGTGGTCACTTTGATCGTAGCTCCGGACACTGGTGTGCGAGTGATGACATCAACAACGCGTCCGCTAAGCGTGATAACTGGATTGGGACGCATCGTTGGTGGAAGTGATGCGATGTAGATTCCCGGACGCCCTGTTTCCTGATCCCACGAGTGAATCAAGACGGAGTCAAGGGTGGGCGTGAGCGATATCGCAGCTTCGTCTTCGATGGTGTTGATGCATGCACCAAGATTCTGCGGTGCCGACCACGACGTCCACGTCGAATCGAGTCGACGGCTTACATAGAGGTCGGCCTTCCCGTACCGATCTTCACGTCCGCTCGAAGCTAGGTAGAGCGTAACGCCGTCGGGGGCAAGCCATGGTGCACCGTCAAATGCGGCGGTATTAATGGTTAGTCCAAGATTGCGTGGTGCTGACCATGCTCCCTTGCACAACTGCGAAACATAGATGTCGAGACCACCTCGACTATCGTCGCGCTCAAGAGCAAGCAGCAACGTCGATCGATCCTCCGACATTGATGCATAGAAGTTGCGACCGAGATCAGCTAAACCCGGAATCGAGATCACAGACACGCGTGTAAACATCCCACGAGGTGTGTCGCGCGACATCAGCGCCAATGTTCGCGACGGCGATCCTGCAGCGTCGAACTGACCAACAACGAGCGCATGGAGTCCATCAGCCGACACCCAGAAGACAACGTCGGGTTGCACACCAGCGGCAATCGGGGAGTGGCGTAACTCCGCAAAGGCCTGCGTGCCGGTTCGCTGTGCGAACCATACATCGTCAGGATCACGCAGTCCACCATCTCGATTGTCAGGATGGAGCTTTCGGTCAACATACAGTGTGCCGAATGCATCGAGCACCGGCATCGTCGTTGGCTGAAACTGATTCACCGTTTCCGACAGACGCAGACGTCCGCAGGTGTCCTGTTGACTATGCACAGCGACGGACGCGACCATTGCTACGACGATGAGCAATCCTACGTCACGGAGTCGGGCAACAACGCTCTTGATCGTTGGCCACGGATATGCACGGTATTGCAGAAAACGAATCAGTTTTGCCTCTCTCTCAGACTGCGCCGTAGTGCTGAGCATACGAAGTTTCTTCTCGGCTGCTCGATATGCTACGTCTTCAGTTGCCTCGTTGGAGTACCACGTTTCAAGTGCTGGCGACACGACCGTGTCTGGGACACCTCTCTTGAGCAACATTCGTCGGGCCATGAGTTTCGACAATGGCTTGCGTTCAAACGCTGCAGACAAGAAGCGCTCAACATACGTCACGTCATCAATCAATCGAAACTCCGCGAGCCACGACACTACATCGTCGAGCTCCTCGGGCGTGAGCTCCTTCGTCTCGAGAAACACCCGCACCTGATGGAGCGTCCGTGGTTTGTAGGTCGCAAACCGGTAGGCTTTCTGACGCATCACCACACGCCGGTCCTCCTTGCGCAGTTTCTGCTCAAGGTCCGGCGTGATCTCAATGCCTTTACGAATACCCAGCGCCAGCGCCACGTCGATAGGACATGCGGCGAGGAACTCATCGTCAACGAATACGGAGCAACGCGAAGCATTCTTCACGTTCCTGCGAACCGCCGTAACGACTCCCATTGCTTACTTCTTTGCAGAGGCCTGCGGTGTTGGGAGATGCAGTGCGTCGCGCACAGCTTGATCGAGTGCTGCGTAGAGTGGTGCATTTTCCGTGAGGAGCTTGCGCATGCCATCACGACCTTGCACGCGCTCGTCGTTGAACGAGAACCACGAGCCAGACTTCGTAATGATGCCCGACTCAACGGCAACGTCGATCATATCGCCGAGACGCGAGATGCCTTCGTTGTACATGATGTCGAACTCTGCTTCACGGAACGGAGGAGCAACCTTGTTCTTGACAACCTTCGCACGTACGCGATTACCGACGATGTCCTGTCCGTCCTTAATAACGTCCTTGCGGCGCACGTCAATACGCACCGATGCGTAGTACTTGAGCGCATTACCACCCGTCGTTGTCTCTGGGTTACCGTACATCACGCCGATCTTCGAACGGAGCTGATTCGTGAAGATTACCGTTGTGTTCGAGCGACCGATAGCTGCGTTGAGCTTGCGCATGGCTTGGCTCATCAGACGTGCCTGTGATCCCATTTGCGCATCGCCCATGTCGCCTTCGATTTCTACGCGAGGCGTGAGAGCAGCAACAGAGTCGACAATGACGACGTCAATCGCACCAGAGCGCACGAGTGTTTCAACAATCTCAAGCGCTTGCTCACCGAACTCAGGTTGCGAGAGAAGCAGGTTGTTAAGATCAACGCCAAGACGCTGCGCATACTTGACGTCGAGTGCGTGCTCGGTATCGACGAATGCTGCAAGGCCACCGGCCTTTTGTGCTTCTGCGATCACTTGCAAACAGACGGTTGTTTTACCTGATGACTCTGGTCCGTAGATCTCGACGATGCGACCACGCGGCACGCCGCCAATACCAATAGCAGCATCAAGCGAGAGACATCCCGTTGAAATTGCTTCGATGTCGACGGATTGCTCATCGCTCAGGCGCATGATCGAGCCCTTACCAAAGGCCTTCTCGATTTGCTCCATGGCTAACTGCGCGGCCTTAACCTTAGCGTCGCTGACCTTTGCTGTGCTTGCTGCTGCGGTTTCCTTTGCAGACTCTTTTGCAGCCTTTGTTTCTTGACTCATTGTCGTGTCCTTGGTACGGGTTGTCAGGGGAGGGAATTGTACAGTCTGTGCGTTTGATTCGACAAAACGTGACAAGTCCGAAAATACCCACATGGCTGCCCGTGCCTCCGACTGAAGTTTTCAACATGAACGGGGGCGTCACGGTTTACCCCTTGGAAGCCCCTTTCCAGCATGCGCCGCCGTCCACTGATCTTGCCCGTATGTTGCCTCTGTGGTGGACTCCTCATAGTCCGTGATGTGGGATTTGGGCCCCTTGAGCTAGTTGGGGTCCTTGTCGGGACGTGTCTGGCTGCCGGCCTGGCCTTCCTCAGGGGGTATCATGCCGTCAGTTTGATGTGTTCTTGCCTTGTAGCGGCGCTGTGTGCCTCTGCCATGGCCACACCCAG
>JAURNF010000216.1 GCA_030830285.1 Candidatus Kapaibacterium sp. | reverse complement strand
GCACTCGATGCCGAGAACGAGCAAGTGTTTTGGGATGCAGCCAATGCAACCTTCCGGATTGTTACGCCACGTGTTGTCATGACAGGGGGCGGAGCAGCTGGACGCATTACAACGCTCCCGTCGATGATCATTGAGCAGACATCGCAAGGGACGCCGCCAGTTGTTGGTGTTGCATCGTTGACAAGCCTGCCCATTACGGAGTCAGAGAGAAGTCTGCTTGTTGTTAGTACACGCGCATTGAATACCGGAACCGTGTTCAACGAGGCCGAGGGCAACGGAACGTTCACAACATGGGGTCAGGCACCACTCCTGATGGAAGGCGTCGGAGTTCGAATCAGTATCACTGCACCACTCTTTGATACGTTGCGCGTGCAACCTCTTGACGCATCAGGAATGTCAACTGGACAGGCAGCAGTATATCTGCCGCGCACTGGCGGACGTTTTACGGTTACTGTTGAGCCACAGGTTGCGCAGACGCCGTGGTATCGACTTGAGTTTGCACGCACTTCAACAAGCGTCGACGAGCATCCCGCAGCAGCTTCGCTGCAGATCACTCCGCAACCATCGATCGATGGACAAATCCAGATTGGCATGAGCGACCGCGTTGTAGCACTCGATGTGCTCGATGTGAATGGCGCTGTTGTGCGCGAGCGGATTGATGTGGATTCCGCTATGCAGACATTGACAATCGGAGAACTGCCTTCCGGCGTGTATATCGTGCGCGCATATTTACGTGACGCATCGATCGCAACACGTACAGCAGTGATTGTTCGCTGATCAATCCATAAACAAATACGGACGCCATGTTTCGTCGACCTTGCCGAGGTAGTGCTTGAGGAAGAGCACGTGGTGAGGCTTCTTGGGCGGTGTGATCAAGCGCATGTTGGCTTCATCGGGAGTGCGATTGCCTTTTTTGTTGTTGCACTTCACACATGCGCACGTGAGATTTTCCCACGTGTCGTTACCACCGCGAGAGCGGGGGATGATGTGATCTACTGTAAGTGGTGGACTGGTCTTGCCGCAATAATTGCAGCGCATGCCATCGCGACGGAGGATGTTCTTGCGTGAGAGTTCGATCTTCTTGAACGGCACGCGCAGATACGCAGACAAGCGTATCACAGATGGGAATGGGTAGCGTCCGCGCACGGAGCGAATTGCTGCGTTACTGCGCTCTTCAACGATTTCGGCCTTCATGAGCACCAGAAGCAGCAGTGCCTTTTTCGTGGTGCAAATGCTGATTGGTTCGTACGACTGATTGAGAATCAGTACCCGAGCATTGAGCGAAAACGATTTCCCGGGCTCATTGAGTCCGTCAAAATCATGGTGCTGTAATGCTGATGTGAAGTTGAAGGCAGTTCTCCTGCGTGGAAAATAGCAGGAGAGCGGTATTTTCGCACAGGTATTTCGCACCCGTAATCTCAGGAACTCCATGGCACGCATGACGGCAGTACTCGCTCTCGAAAACGGTACGACTATCGAGGGAGATGCCATTGGTGCGATAGGAGCTGAATGCACCGGCGAGCTCGTGTTCAATACGGCGATGACGGGCTATCAGGAAGTGCTCACCGACCCGTCGTACAAGGGCCAGGTGGTGACGTTTACCTACCCGCACATCGGCAATTACGGCGTGAACACCGAGGATGTCGAATCCGACCGAATCCAGGCCTCTGGGTTGGTGGTCCATGAGCTGTCGCCCATCGTCTCCAACTTCCGCTCCCATGCCTCGCTCCAGAGCTATCTCGAGCAGAACGCCATTGCCGGTATCGAGTGTGTCGACACCCGCATGATCGTGCGCATTCTTCGCTCGCAAGGGGCGATGCGCTGCGTGATCGCACACGGTGAGAACCTCGACCACGCGGAACTCGTCGAGCGTGCCCGTGCGGTGCCATCGATGAACGGCCTCGACCTCACGCCGTTGGTCACCACCAACGAGGCCTACCAGTGGCAGGCCGAAGAACAGAATCAGTGGGACTACCGTCCAGAAACCCGCGGCACCGGTGCGCGCAAGCGCGTTGTGGCCATCGATTTCGGCGTAAAGCGCAATATTTTGCGTCGATTGGCACACCATGGATGCGACGTAACCGTAGTCCCTGCAACGACTTCCGCTGCTGACATCCTCGCGCTCAACCCCGACGGCGTCTTCCTGAGCAACGGCCCAGGCGACCCCGCGGCAGTGACCACCGGCATCCAGACCGTGAAGGATCTGCTCGGTGCTCGCCCCCTCTTCGGAATCTGTCTCGGACATCAAATCCTGTCGCTTGCCGTTGGTGCGTCGACCTACAAGCTCAAGTTCGGACACCGCGGGGCAAACCACCCCGTCAAGAACCTCGACACCGGAAGTATCGAAATCACCTCGCAAAACCACGGTTTTGCCGTCGATCCAAGCACATTGCCATCCAATGCCCGGATGACACACGTCAATCTCAATGACGACACCTGTGCTGGCATTGCCCTGACCGATGTTTCTGCCTTCGCCGTGCAATACCACCCAGAGGCAAGCCCGGGTCCGCACGACTCCGATTACCTCTTCGACCAATTCATGGCAATGATGGCCTGATTTGGAAATGACCCCGCCGACCTGCTAACTTTGTCGGCTCTGGTCTACGGGCAGATACTCAAGTGGCCAACGAGGGCAGACTGTAAATCTGCTGGCATCGCCTTCAGAGGTTCGAATCCTCTTCTGCCCACATGAGCGGTCAGTTTCGGCTGGTCTCGCGGGAGTAACTCAGTTGGTAGAGTCACAGCCTTCCAAGCTGTTGGTCGCGGGTTCGAGTCCCGTCTCCCGCTCGCGACGTCAGACCCTGACGCAGACGGCACGTGTCGTTTGCTGATGGGCTTTGGTGTCTCCGGACGAAGACATGCTGATGTAGCTCAGTTGGTAGAGCACCACCTTGGTAAGGTGGAGGTCACCGGTTCAATCCCGGTCATCAGCTCAGCCTTGACGACGAAGATGACGACGACAACGACGAAGACGAAGACATTTGACAATCGAAACTGTTTACGGGTGTAGCTCAGCTGGTAGAGCAGCGGTCTCCAAAACCGCAGGCCGCGGGTTCGAATCCTGCCGCCCGTGCACATTTCACGCATCGGAGATGCATCATGGTTGAAACAATTCGCAGTTTTTTCACGGACGTGAACAAGGAGATGAAGAAAGTCTCCTGGCCGACGCGTGAGCAATTGCAAGAGAGCACGATCGTAGTCGTGGTAACCTGCTTGGTCATTGCCGGCATCGTGTTCGTGATCGACCAAGGCATGACGCAAGTCATGAGCCTGATCTTCTGAGATAGGAACCTGCAATGCTTGACGGCGTACCAACACAAACAATCGAACCGAAGTGGTATGCACTTCGCACCTTCACTGGCCACGAGGCCAAGGTGAAGGCATCCATCGAACTCGAGATGCAGCGTCTCGGGCTGGAGAATCGTGTTCGAAGCATCGTGATCCCGATGGAAACGGTGTACGAGGTGCGCAATGGAAAGCGTCGCACAAAGGTGAAGAACTTCCTTCCGGGGTACATTCTTGTTGAATGTGCGCTGGATCGTCGAACGAAGGATGTGATCCTGTCGCTCCCGTCAATTGTGAGCTTTGTTGGAACCAAGACAGAGCCACAGGCGCTGCAGCGCGACGAAGTGGATCGCATTCTCGGCCGTGTTGAAGAGCGCAAGGACATCACGACGGTGGAGACATCGTTCCGTGAGGGCGATCCTGTAAAGGTCATCGACGGTCCGTTCGCAAACTTCAACGGCACGGTGAAGGAAGTCAACGTCGAAAAGCAAAAGATCAAGGTCGAAGTCGGCATTCTTGGTCGCAAGACGCCGATCGAGCTCGACTTCGGTCAAGTTGAATTAGAAAATCATTAATCCATTAAGAGTGGGAGGTGGGTGAACGCCCGCCGCAGACCACGAAAGGACATTTTACATGGCAAAGAAGGTCATGGGCACATTCAAGCTTCAACTCAAAGCAGGTGAAGCAACAATGGCGCCTCCCGTCGGTCCGGCATTCGGACAGCGCGGCCTCGCAGGTATGGAGTTTGTCAAGCAGTTCAATGCCAAGTCGGCCAAGCAGCCGGGCATGATTCTGCCAGTGCTCGTCACGTTCTTCAGTGACAAGAGCTTCACGTTCGAAATCAAGTCGCCACCTGCTGCAGTATTGCTGCTCAAGGCAACTGGTCTGCAAAGCGGTTCGGCTGTTCCGCAGCGTGACAAGGTTGGCAAGGTAACGCGCGCGCAACTTGCTGAGATCGCCAAGATCAAGATGCAGGATCTCAACTGCTCTACTGAGGACGCTGCTATCAGCATGATTGCTGGTACGGCACGCTCGATGGGCATCACCGTGGACGGCTAAGCCGCCACGCTCTATTACCTAGAACTTCATCTTTCAACTGTTGGAGGCTGTTCGTTAGGAACGGCCGCTCGCACAACACACAAGGACCACTTCCATGGCACAAGGGAAGCGTTACAAGAAGGCAGCCGCGTCGTTTGATCGCGCGTTGCAATATGAATTCAAGAAGGCTGTTGAGCTCGTCAAGACTAACGCCACAGCCAAGTTCGACGAGTCGTTCGAAGTTGCAATGAACCTCGGCGTTGATCCGCGCAAGGCAGATCAGCTCGTTCGTGGTACGGTTGCACTTCCGCACGGTACAGGTCGCAGCGTTCGCGTTCTGGTGATTGCAAAGTCACCAAAGGACAAGGAAGCGCTCGACGCAGGTGCGGATCACGCTGGCTTTGCAGACTACATCGAGAAGTTGCAAGGGGGCTGGGCAGACATCGACATCATCATCGCAACACCAGATGTGATGGGTGAAGTTGGTAAGCTCGGTCGCGTGCTCGGACCTCGCGGTTTGATGCCAAATCCAAAGAGCGGCACAGTAACGTTCGACGTTGCAAAGGCCGTTGCAGAAGTCAAGGCTGGTAAGATCGAGTTCCGCGTTGACAAGGCGGGTAACATTCACGCATCTGTTGGCAAGTGCTCGTTCGATTCGGCGAAGCTTGCAGAAAACGTTGCAACGTTCGTTGGCACAGTGCTCCGCGCAAAGCCAGCGTCGTCGAAGGGCCGCTACGTCAAGAGCATCTCGTTCAGCTCAACAATGGGTCCGAGCGTTCGTGTCGACGAACACTCAATGGGCGCAGACCAATAATTCACACGTCTATTACGCACCGTGGCAGATTCAAGCTTCTAACGTGTCTTCGGATATGTTGAATCCACCACGAACCATTAATCAACAGGGTTTATGATCACGAAAGAGCAAAAGACGGCCGTTGTTGCTGACCTGGTAGAACACCTCCAGGGCGCTTCAAGCCTCTACTTCGTGGATTTCACCGGCATGACGGTGGCAACGGACCAAGCGTTCCGTAACGAGCTTCGTCAAAAGGGTGTGAAGATGAAGGTGGCAAAGAACACCCTCATCCTTCGTGCACTTGCAGAAGTCGGTGGCTACGAATTCGAGGACTCGAAGCTCGCAGGTCAGACAGCAGTCATCTTCGGTGGTTCCGATCCGGTAGCACCAGCCAAGATCATCCGTCAGTTCTTTGAGAAGGGCGAAAAGCCAAAGCTCAAGCTGGCGTTTGTCGAAGGCATGGTGTTCGAAGCATCGCAACTCAAGCAGGTTTCCGAGCTCCCAACTCGTGAGGACATGATCGCAGGCATGATCGGCAGCATCCACGCCCCAATCTCGGGCATCGTGGGTAGCATCAATGCTGTTATGCGCGACGTTGCTTCGCTTGTTGAAGAGGTCGCAAAGAAGAAGGCTGCATAAGCGCCTCTTCACATTTCATCGAACATTTTTCCGTGGAGACACACATGTCGGCAATCGTAGAAGAACTCGTAGAAAAGATTGGTAACCTCACACTTGTTGAAGCAGCTGACCTCAAGAAGGCACTCGAAGACAAGTTCGGTGTAACAGCAGCAGCTCCAATGATGATGGCAGCAGCTCCTGGTGCAGGCGCAGCAGCTGGTGGCGGCGAAGAGAAGACAGAGTTCGACGTTGAGCTCACAGACGGTGGCGCACAAAAGCTGAACGTCATCAAGGTCGTTCGCGAAGTCACAGGTCTTGGCCTCAAGGAAGCAAAGGACCTCGTCGAAGGCGCACCAAAGATCGTCAAGGAAGCTGCTCCAAAGGCAGATGCCGAAGCGCTCAAGAAGAAGCTCGAAGAAGCTGGCGCAAAGGTTACACTCAAGTAATCAGCATAACAGTTTAACAGCCCCGAGACGGCCTTCTGTGCCGTCTCGGGCGTTGTTGTCTTAGGACATCTACCCTCACAAGGGCCTGTCGAACGGTGATTGACTTGCGTCACACGTTCGTAACCGCGGCAGTCAGCGATCGACAGGTTCTACTTTTCTCAAGCATTCGGGAGCTCCCTCCATGAATGGATCAACCCTGGACACGTCACTGTACCAGCTTCCACTTCCTCGTCTTCGCGAGCGTATTTCGTTCGGACAGATTGAGACGGAAGACACGTACCCAGACCTCCTTGGCATTCAGATCGATTCGTTTCACGACTTCCATCAGGAAGATGTTCCAGGTATGGAACGTCGCTTCATCGGATTGCAACGCGCATTCGAGAGCAACTTCCCAATCGAAGACAATTCGGGCGTCTACGAACTGAGCTTCCTGGAATACATCGTCGAAAAGCCGAAGTATTCTGAGGAAGAATGTCGCGAGCGTGAACTCACGTACGCAAAGACGCTCAAGGCGAAACTTCGCTTGTCGTCGAAGGCCGACCCAAGTTCCGAAGACTACATCGAGGCGATTGACCAAGAGGTATACCTCGGTCAAATCCCAGCGATGACGCCACGCGGCACGTTCATCATCAACGGCGCCGAGCGCGTTGTTGTTGCGCAGCTTCACCGTTCGCCTGGCTGCTTCTTCGACGAAGCAGTGCACCCGAACGGCACGAAGATCTACTCTGCTCGCATCATCCCGTTCAAGGGATCATGGGTGGAGTTCACAACAGACATTCACGATGTGATGTATGCGTACATCGATCGTAAGAAGAAGTTCCCTGTGACAACGCTTCTTCGCGCGCTGGGCTACAGCAGCGATGAAGACTTGCTCAACCTGTTCGATCTGACGTATGATATTCCGATGGTTCACCTTACGGAAGAGTACCTCGGACGTCGCATCGCTGCAGATGCAGTGGATATGGCAACGGGTGAAATCGTTGCGCAGCGCGATCTGATTCTTGACGAAGAACTTCTCAAGCGTTTGAAGACGGCTGAAGTTGATTCGATCCGTATCTACAAGTACGAGAGCACGAACGACGAGCCGATCATCGCGAAGACACTTGCAAAGGACACGTCACGTACGCGTGAAGATGCTCTCGAAACAATCTACCGTCAGCTGCGCTCGAGCGATCCGCCGGATCTCGACACAGCATGGGGTCTGCTCGAGAAGCTGTTCTTCAATCCAAAGCGCTACGATCTTGGTGTTGTCGGACGTTACCGCATCAACGAGAAGCTTGCGATGACGGTGCCACTCGACGTCACAACGTTGACGGTGGACGACATTGTATCGATCGTGAAGTATCTGATCGACGTACGTGATGCAAAGGTTCCGGTTGATGATATCGACCACCTTTCAAATCGCCGCGTCCGCACAGTTGGTGAGCAGCTCGAAGCAACGTTCAACCTCGGTCTTACACGCATGGCGCGTACGATCAAGGAGCGCTTGAGCGTTCGTGATAGCGAGAACATCACACCAAGCGAACTCGTAAACGCTCGTACAATCACAAGCGTGATCAACCAGTTCTTTGGTACGAACCAGCTGTCGCAGTTCATGGACCAAACGAATCCACTGTCGGAAATCACGCACAAGCGTCGTACATCGGCGCTCGGACCTGGCGGTCTGACGCGTGAGCGCGCTGGCTTCGAGGTACGTGACGTTCACTACACACACTACGGACGTCTGTGTCCGATCGAAACGCCAGAAGGTCCGAACATCGGTCTGATCTCGTCGCTCGCTATTCACGCTCGCGTGAACAAGTTCGGCTTTATCGAGACGCCATACCGCAAGGTTGTCAACGGTGTGGTGACAGAAGAAACAGAGTTCCTTCCGGCCGATAAGGAAGAAGGAATGATCATTATCCCTGCATCGACAGCTGTCGACAAGAAGGGTAAGATCGTTGGCGAAACAGTCAAGGCGCGTTTGAGCGGCGACTACAAGGTTGTGCACCCAACAGAAGTGCACTACATGGAAGTATCGACCGACCAGATCACGTCAGCGGCTGCTGCGTTGATTCCATTCCTTGAGCACGATGATGCGAACCGTGCGCTCATGGGTTCGAACATGCAACGCCAAGGCGTTCCATTGCTTCGTCCAGAGGCGCCTGTTGTTGGTACCGGCATGGAAGCACGTGTTGCTCGCGACTCGCGCGCACTTGTGCTTGCAGAGGACGACGGTGTTGTTGAGTACGTATGCGCAGACTATGTACGCGTGAAGTACGACGATAAGCGCACGGGCGACGAAAAGCTTGTGTCGTTTAACAACGATCGTACGATGACGTACAACCTGCACAAGTTCTATCGCACCAACCAAGACACCTGCATCAACCAGCACCCAATCGTACGGGCTGGTCAGCGTGTGAAGAAGGGTGAACCACTCATCGACGGTGCATCAACGGATATGGGCGAGCTCGCGCTTGGCCGTAACGTGATGGTTGCCTTCATGCCATGGCGTGGCTACAACTTCGAAGATGCTATCGTCATCAGCGAGCGCATGGTTGCTGAAGACGTCTTCACATCGATCCACATCGAAGAGTATACACTTCAGGTTCGCGACACAAAGCGCGGCGAAGAAGAGTTCACACGTGAAATCCCGAACGTTTCGGAAGAAGCAACGAAGGACCTCGACGATCGCGGTATCGTGCGCGTTGGTGCAAAGATCCGCGAAGGCGACATCCTCATTGGTAAGATCACGCCGAAGGGCGAGACAGATCCAACACCAGAAGAAAAGCTCCTTCGTGCAATCTTCGGCGATAAGGCTGGCGATGTCAAGGATGTTTCGTTGAAGGCACCTCCTGGACTCAAGGGTACGGTGATCAACACGAAGCTGTTCGCACGCCGCGTCCTCACATCCGATAGCGAATTCCGTCTGGAAGAGAAGAAGCGTCAGGACTTGATCACCAAGCGTGAGCAACAGGCACTGCGTGCTCTCGACCTTGACTGTATCGAGCGCCTCGGACAACTTCTCGAGGGCGAAACATCGCTCGGTGTGAAGTCAACAAACGACACAACGATCTTCCGTAGCGGCACAAAGCTGCTGGCGAAGGAAATGCTTGCCAAGTTCGAAGCAGGTTCGTTCATCCCATCTGCCGTATCAGTCGAGCACGACTGGGTTGCAGAGAAGAAGACAATGAAGCTTGTTCGCACGCTTCTGAGCAACTACGAATCACGTCGCAACGAAATCATGACTGATGGTCGCATCGAGCGCAACAAGATTGCTGCCGGTGATGAACTTCAGCCAGGTATCCTTCAGATGGCCAAGGTTTATGTTGCCAAGAAGCGCAAGCTTCAAGTGGGTGACAAGATGGCTGGACGCCACGGTAACAAGGGTATCGTTTCGAAGATCGTTCCGCTCGAAGACATGCCGTTCTTGCCTGATGGCGCACCGGTTGACCTCGTGCTCAACCCGCTTGGCGTGCCTTCGCGTATGAACCTTGGTCAGCTCTACGAAACAGCTCTTGGATGGGCTGCTCGTAAGCTCGGCGTGCACTTTGCAACACCAATCTTCGACGGCGCGTCGTGGAATCAAGTTGGTGACTACCTCGAGCAAGCTGGTCTGCCTCGCACAGGTAAGACCGTGTTGTACGATGGTCGTACTGGCGAAGCCTTCCAAAACGAGGTCACGGTTGGCATCATCTACATGATGAAGCTGAGCCACCTTGTGGAAGACAAGATCCACGCACGTTCGATCGGACCATACTCGCTCATCACACAACAACCTCTTGGCGGTAAGGCCCAATTCGGTGGTCAGCGTCTCGGGGAAATGGAAGTGTGGGCGCTCGAGGCCTATGGCGCGGCGCACACGCTTCAAGAAATGCTCACGTTGAAGTCTGACGACGTGCAGGGTCGTGCAAAGATGTACGAGTCGCTTGTCAAGGGCGAAAACCTTCCGAATCCGGGCATTCCGGAGTCGTTCAACGTGCTCGTTCGTGAGCTTCAGGGTCTGTGTCTGGATGTTAAGCTCGACTAACGAGCATAGCGTCCGCGTCCAACTGAACTAGGAATTTACCGTCGGAGTTACGATGCAGTTCCATAACATCCCAAAGCGTGGTTATTCGCAGATTACGATCCGCATTTCCTCGCCGGATGACATTCTCAATCGCTCTCATGGTGAGGTCACCAAGCCTGAGACGATCAACTACCGTTCATTCCGTCCTGAAAAGGATGGCTTGTTCTGCGAAAAGATCTTTGGTCCAATTCGCGACTGGGAATGCGCATGTGGTAAGTACAAGCGCATTCGCTACAAGGGCATCGTGTGCGACCGTTGCGGCGTGGAAGTAACGCAGAAGAGCGTTCGCCGCGAGCGCATGGGTCACATCATGCTTGCTGTGCCTGTCGTGCACATTTGGTTCCTCCGCTCGCTCCCGAGCAAGATCTCCGGTGTAATCGGCATGCCTACAAAGGATGTCGAGCGCATCGTGTACTACGAATCATATGTCGTTGTACAGCCGGGCTCGACAGGTCTGCAGCCGAAGGACTTGCTCACAGAAGAGCAGTACCTCGACGTGCTCGCGAACCTGCGTCCGGAAGAGCGCAACATGGACGACGACGATCCTCGCAAGTTCATCGCCCTCATCGGTGGTGAGGCTGTGAAGGAACTCCTTCGTCGTGTTGATGCTGACGAAGAGTACTACAAGCTGCGTGAAGTAGCCAAGGAAGACATGTCGCAAGCGAAGAAGGCTGATGTCCTGAAGCGCCTGCGCATCCTTGACGCATTCCGTACGAGCGAAACGAAGGAGCCAAACCGTCCTGAGTGGATGGTGCTCGACATCATCCCAGTGATTCCACCGGACCTTCGTCCGCTGGTGCCACTCGAGGGTGGCCGCTTCGCAACGTCTGACTTGAATGACCTGTATCGTCGCGTGATCATTCGCAACAACCGTCTCAAGCGCCTGATCGATATCAAGGCTCCTGAGGTGATCTTGCGTAACGAGAAGCGCATGCTCCAGGAAGCTGTCGACGCATTGTTCGACAACTCACGTCGTGCTGTTCGTAGCGAATCGCAGCGCGCACTGAAGTCACTCGCTGATACACTGAAGGGTAAGACAGGACGCTTCCGTCAGAACCTTCTCGGTAAGCGCGTTGACTACTCTGGTCGTTCGGTTATCGTTGTGGGTCCAGAACTCAAGCTCTATGAGTGCGGTCTTCCAAAGGACATGGCCGTTGAGCTCTTCAAGCCCCTTATCATTCGCAAGCTGATTGAGCGCGGACACTGCAAGACGGTGAAGAGCGCCAA
Source organism: Candidatus Kapaibacterium sp. (assembly GCA_030830285.1). Classification (GTDB taxonomy): domain Bacteria; phylum Bacteroidota; class Ignavibacteria; order Kapaibacteriales; family Kapaibacteriaceae; genus UBA10438. Next base: position 5,386 of record JAURNF010000216.1, on the reverse strand, counting down.
GAAGCAGGTCGAAAAGAAGACAACAGAGGTGTGGGATATTCTCGACACGGTGATTGATGGACATCCAGTGCTCCTCAACCGTGCTCCGACACTCCACCGCCTTGGTATTCAGGCGTTCCAGCCGAAGCTCATCGAAGGCAAGGCGATCCAACTGCACCCACTCGTAACGACGGCGTTCAACGCTGACTTCGACGGTGACCAGATGGCTGTGCACGTGCCGTTGAGCCATGAAGCACAACTCGAAGCGTTGTTGCTCATTCTCTCTGCACACAACATCATGCACACGCAGAACGGCGAGCCGATTGCCGTTCCGTCGCAGGACATGGTTCTGGGTGTGTACTATCTCACAAAGGCACGCAGTGGTCTGAAGGGCGATGGCAAGTACTTCTCCAGCACGGAAGAAGTCGTGATCGCCTACAACACTGGCCGCGTGGATATGCACGCCAAGATCAAGGTTCGTCTCAACGGACAGTATGTTGATACAACAGCTGGTCGCGTGATCTTCAACTTGATCGTGCCGGTTGAGATGGGCTTCATGAACGAGATGCTCGGTAAGAAGCGTCTGCGTCAAGTGATTGCTGACTGTTTCCGCAAGGCAGGTCTCGCAAAGACTGTGGAGTTCCTCGACAAGCTGAAGGAAACAGGATTCATCACTGCTACACGCGGTGGTCTCTCGGTATCGATCGCCGACGTTGTTGTGCCTGATGAGAAGACAACGATCATCGACAAGGCGCAAAAGGAAGTCGATAAGATCGAGGATTACTACCACTCAGGTGTGATCACCGAAGGTGAGCGCTACAACAAGATCATCGATACGTGGTCGACAGCCACCAACAAGGTCGCTGACAAGCTCTACAACGAGCTTGCATCGAACAAGGAAGGCTTCAACACGTTCTTCATGATGCTCGACTCGCAAGCCCGGGGTTCGAAGGAACAGATCCGTCAGCTTGCAGGTATGCGTGGTCTGATGGCTAAGCCACAGAAGACAGCTGCCGCATCGTCAGCCGAGTTGATCGAAAATCCGATCATCTCGAACTTCAAAGAAGGTCTGACGATTCTCGAGTACTTCATCTCGACACACGGTGCTCGTAAGGGTCTTGCCGATACAGCTCTCAAGACAGCTGACGCTGGATACCTCACACGCCGTCTCCATGACGTTGCGCAGGATGTGGTGATTTCTGACGACGACTGCGGTACGATCCGTGGCGTTGAAATGAAGGCACTCAAGGATGGCGAGGACGTTAAGGAGCCATTGAAGGAGCGCATTCTTGGTCGCACGTCGCTCGTCGACGTGATCGATCCGCTCACAAACGAACTCTATTGTGCTAAGGGCACAATCATCGACGAAGACATTGCTGAGAACATCGAGCGTAGCCCGATTGAAGCAGTGCTTATCCGCTCGGTGCTTACATGCGAATCACGTCGTGGTGTGTGTGCCCGCTGTTACGGTCGTAACATGGCCACAGGCCAGATGGTCGACACAGGTGAAGCCGTTGGTACGATTGCATCGCAGTCGATCGGTGAGCCGGGTACGCAGCTGACACTTCGTACGTTCCACACTGGTGGTACGGCATCGTTGTCGATGTCGCAAAGCGCGGTGATGGCGAAGTTCGATGGTGCAGTGCAGTTCGACGGTATTCGCGTCGTGACATACCCTGGTGACTCCGAAGACATCAACATCGTTGTGTCGCGTGCTGGTGTGATCAACATCGTCGAGCCAGGCTCGAACCGTGTTGTCACGAAGTACGACGTCGTCTACGGTGCCGAACTCAAGGTTGTAGACGGACAGATCGTGAAGAAGGGCGACCTTCTGTATGATTGGGATCCGTACAACTCGGTGATCATCACTGAGAAGGCTGGACGTGTTCGTTACCGCGACCTTGTGTCGAACCTCACGTTCAAGGAAGCAATCGACGAGCAGACAGGTCACACAACGAAGATCGTGATTGACTCACGTGACCGTACAAAGAGCCCAGCGATCGAAATCGTTGACGAAGATGGTGTATCGATTCAGTCGTACATCATCCCATCACGTGCTCAGATCGTTGTGGACGACGGCGAAGTTGTGGGTATCGGTGCAAAGCTTGTAAAGATGCCACGCGATCTCGGACGTCTCCGCGACATCACTGGCGGTCTGCCACGTGTTACGGAACTCTTCGAAGCACGTGCGCCACAAGCTCCAGCAGCAGTAACGGAAATCGACGGTATCATCGCAATCGATAAGCCAAAGCGCGGTTCACGCGTGATCTCGTCGACATCGCTCGACGGTCAACTTCGCCGTGAGTATAGCGTGCCGATCGGTCGTCACGTTCTTGTGCAAGAGGGCGACCTCGTGCGTGCTGGTGATCGTCTCACAGAAGGCGCAATCAACCCACACGACATCCTTCACATCAAGGGTCTCACAGAGGTACAAGCGTACCTCGTGAATGAAATCCAAGAAGTGTACCGTATGCAGGGTGTGAAGATCAACGACAAGCACATCGAAGTGATTGTTCGTCAGATGCTTCAGAAGATTCGCGTTACGGATTCTGGCGATGCAGCGTTCCTCGAAGGCGATCAGATCGATCGTCTGCGCTTCCTCGACGAAAACGAACGTCTCCGCAACTGCGTTGTCGTTACCGATAAGGGCGACTCGAAGTTGAAGGTCGGTCAGATCGTCGACAAGAAGATTGTGCGCGAGATCAACGTCGAACTCAAGAAGAAGGAAAAGGCAGCGGTCAAGAGCCGTAACGCCGAGCCTGCGATTGGCGAGCCGTTGCTTCTCGGTATCACACAAGCGTCGTTGACGACGGAATCGTGGCTCTCAGCTGCGTCGTTCCAAGAGACAACGCGTGTGCTTGCTGATGCATCTGCTGCAGCAAAGGTCGACCGTCTTCTTGGTCTCAAGGAGAACATCATTCTTGGTCAGCTCATCCCAGCAGGTACTGGTTTGCGCGCATACCAAGAGATGCTGGTCGCCTCTGACGTTGGCAACATCTTCGGTCCGGATGCAATCATCCCGCAAGTGGAGCCAGAAGCAGAGCAGCCGAAGCGTCCAGCTCGCAAGACAACGCGCACAACGGTTGCATAAGCAACGCTTCAATACGCATGATCATTCAAAGGGCTTTCCGATATTGGAAAGCCCTTTTCATTTGTAGGACGTCTACTATGCGCCACATGATCATCATCGCACTCGTCGTTGGGTCGATGGTAGCGCATGCGCAATCACCACAGCGACTTCCGATCACGACTGGGTTCTCGAGCGGCTATCAGTTTGAACGCGCCGCTACGCGATCATGGCTTGTTGACCAGTCCACTGTCTATCGGTCCTTCGCGAAGTCTAGTGATCAGTGGGAGCCACTCCCAGATCTGTATCGATGCGAGCCCGCAACAATTGTTAGCGCTTCTCCTGAACGCGTTATCGTGCTCGCTCCGCGGCGAACAGCGAGCGATACATTGTGGTGGATCTTTCGGTCGACACCGAACGAACGTCAATGGCTCGATAGCACGTCCTTCCGTCCGGACGGACGGTATGTGGGACGTGCCTGGGGTATGATGTTGTTCTCGTCGTCGCCCGACAGTGTGCCGATGGTGCTGAATGTGTACGATACGCTGGGCGATCTGCGCGGAAGCATTGCATTGAGCTCTGCACGTAATACGCGTGCGGTGTCGATGCGACAATGTGGTGATTCGATTGTTGTGCTCGACCGGATTACAGGACGCACCGTGTGCGAGACTATCCGTGGTGGTGCGGGCGTTGCTGTGGGTGCATGGACGTCACGTGTGCTACCTGATGTGATCGATGGCGTTGTCGGCACGGGTGACGCGTTTGTGTACATGACATCAGCAGGCGTGTTCGTTGATCATGCCGGACAAGTTCGCACTGTCAAGGTCCTGAATGATCGACTCCAAGATCTGTGTGTCGACAGCTTACGCGGTGCACGCATCGCGCGAGGCACTGTGGAGTACTCCGACAACATCACTACGTCGCACGTGGATGTTGCCTACTCGCGAGAAATCCTTACGCCATCCACAGACCGCGTTATCTCTGTACTTGGACGACGCTCGTACGCTGTGGCCCGACCACGCGGCATTCTACAATGGTACACGACGTATCTCGATGCAGGCGCAGCTGAGCAATGGCGCGATATCCCACTTATCGTTGGTAGCCATAGCCGTGGGCCTCGTTACTTGCTGTCGGGAATCAACGTCGTTGTTGCCGACCACTTCCTTGTCGAACCAACGGATGTTATCCGCGCCGCCATCTGTACGATTGTTCCCGGTGCTTCGCGATGCGACACTTCTACCCAGCGTGCTGTGCCCTTCACGCACGAAATGCTCCGTCGCGTCGGTGGTGAAGCATGGTTGTCGACACGTGATGGTGTGATCTCATACCCCGGACTCGACACGATTCGGCAGCTGCCGATGTACGACGTTGTTGAGCAAGATGGACGCATCGTTGCATTGTCGTCGCGCGGTATCGAAGTGCGCGATGTTGGTACAAACAAGTTTCTTGTGCTTGTTCCCGACGTGCCAGCGTTGGCTATAGCCGTTGTAGGTGATACGGTGTTCGCGTTTCGATCGATCGATATCACAACGATAGATCCTGAAGCGCAGATTGTTGTCGACGCTTACGATCGATTCGGCTCGCCGTACTTCGTGCAGCGACTCGTTGCAGATTCGGTGATTGCGCGGTCGTTGCGATTCCGATCTGCAACCGTCATCAACGGCGCGCTCGTGGTAAACTGCTCGCGCAAGCTCGTCGTGAGCAGCGACGCTGCAATTACATGGAACGAGATCGATGTGGATGGCGAACTCACAACGCGTATCGACGCAGCAGGGGAGCACCCTGTGGCATGGATGCGAGCTTCGAATGGTACGCAGGGTCCAGCACTCATGATTACCCCAGACCGTTGGGTAATGCAGTCGGTAGAGCTACGCACAGGAGCACCCGTAGAAGCATGTGCATCAATGCCAGGTTGGTTCGTGTTTGGCACCTCTGATGGCGCGTGGTGCGTGGAGCAGTCGATTAGCAGTGTTGCGTATCGTAACGTTGACACCCGTGGCGGGTTGTATGAGGGCTTGGCCGACGCAGACCTGTTGGTAGATCTGTTAGGTCGAGTGTTTTTGCGCGATCAAGCGCCGCGCGGTTTCTATTTTCACGTCGTTCGATCTGGCGGCACGTGGCACGTGCGTCAAACTCTGCACATTCCTTGAGGAAGACTATGCACGCTCGTGTGCTACTGGCTATCACCATCTGTGTGGCTACCGTTGTGGGTTCGGCTGATACGCTCTATGTGGCGGCATCTGCAAGCCCCGGTGGTAACGGTCAATCGTGGCCAACGGCATTCCGCACGCTCAACTACGCGCTTGCTGATTGGTCGGCGGGCGACGAGATCTGGGTTGC